>JAYUOQ010000492.1:0-6806 GCA_043760685.1 Armatimonadota bacterium
GCGAGCCCTGGTCATTTTAACGTGCAATACATTGGACTGCTCAACGAGCAAGGCATGAAGCTGAAACAGGACCGGGTGGTTGACGATTTCACGGCTTTATTCAAAAATCGGGTTGGCTTGGTTGTTCTCCCGCAAGGAGGGCTGATTCCCAAGGTCACAAGCTTTGACTTCCCAATGCAGAAGGCGGCCTGGGTTCTGGATAGATGCACGAAGGGGGCGTTTGAGCTACCAAAAATTTTGGATGGTAACAAACTGCACTTGCAAAAGGAGTTCACCCGAAGCGAGACAACCGCAAACGGAATAAAAGTGGACTGGAAAGTTAGTTACGACGCAGTTGGAGACAAATAGCTTTCGTCGTGACTCATTTGCGGATTCACGACAATGTGATCAACGTTAGGCTCTTTTTCGGCGCGTCCACAATTTTGCTTGGAGCATGTGGTCAACTCATCACTTGAATTCAACCATCAGGCTATTCAGCGAGACAAGTCTCGCAGGACAAAGCGCCAACAAGTTGCTGCACTCCAAATTTTTTGCCTCACTAAACAAAGGCTTATTTCGCCTGAGCAAGTTCCAACAGTTCCCTGTTCGGCTTAAACGCCACGTCTTCTTTGATCGTCTCGAGGATGTCAACCGGAATTCCGGTGCGACCATCGAGCAACGCGCCAATAATGTCTTCGACCAGCACTTCTGGCGTTGATGCGCCAGATGAGATTCCAACCGTTTTATAGTTCGTTTTCCATTCCGGGCGGACTTCCTCGATCGTACTGAGCAAATAAGACTCCGTGCCATATTGCTCGGCAACTTCTCGCAGGCGGTTTGAGTTAGAGGAAGTGGTCGAACCTACGACGAGAACCAAGTCAGACTCCTTTGCCAATTCTCGAATCGCCATTTGACGGTTAGTAGTCGCGTAACAAATGTCCCCTTTCGCTGGCTTTTGGATGTGCGGGAAACGTCGTTCGAGAACGGCCATCGTAGCCATGACTTCGTCAACAGACAGAGTCGTTTGCGACAGCACAGCCAAATTCGGATAGTGCGGAATTTCAAGTTCTTCAGCATCTTGCGGAGTCTCGACCAGGACCATTCGGTCAGGCGCTTCACCCATCGTTCCTTCGGCCTCGACATGGCCACGGTGACCGATATAGATCATGAAGAAGTCTTTTGCCGCATAGTGCTTGGCTTCGTTGTGCACTTTTGTTACCAACGGACAAGTTGCGTCTACCATTTTCAGATTGCGTTCTCGAGAGACTCGTCGAACCTCAGGCGATACTCCGTGCGCGCTAAAAACAACGGTCGAACCCAGGGGAATGTCTTCGATCTCCTCTACGAAGATCACGCCTTGGCTTTCAAAGTTCTTGACCACCCATTCGTTATGGACGATCGCATGACGCACATATAAAGGAGCACCGTAAACTTTGAGAGCGAGATCGACAATTTCAATTGCGTATGCGACTCCGGCACAAAATCCTCGGGGGGCGGCAAGAAGAATTCGATCCACTTAAATAGTTTACAAGACTTTGGAGTTGGGAGTTGGAAGTTCTGAAGCGTGGAATGTCACTAGTAAGCCTGGATTTCGTGAATTCGGCTGGCAAAAAACGCTTCAAGGTCTCTTCCTCCAATCTCCCGACTCCTAACTCCAAACTTGTCCAATATGCTACAATATCGGTAGACAGTTCGGGCAATCAATCCTGGGTGGCTTATAGCCGCCTTTTTTGTTCCCGGATTTCTAGGATAAAAGGAAGCAGCACGATGGAAGGCGATGTATTACATCAACTAACTCAGATTGCGCAAGAGCGTGATCTGCCACTTGAAGAGCTTCAAGCAGAGCTTGAGGAGGCCCTTGCCGCTGCGTACAAGAAGTACGTTGGCGCTCGAGGCGAAGTGAATGTCAAACTCGATCCTAAGAAGGGCATGACTGCCAGTGTTGAGAAGGAAGTGGTTGCCGTCGTTGACGAACCAAGTTTCCAAATTGGCCTCGCCGAAGCCCTTAAGCGAAATCCTGAAGCAGAGATTGGCGACTTCATCCCAATGGATGTTGATCCTAACCGATTTGGCCGAATCGCTGCCCAAACCGCAAAACAAGTTTTAAGTCAAAAGCTCCGCGAAGCAGAGACTCGAAGAATCCATGACGTCTTTGCCGAAAAGATGGGCGATATCGTTACTGGACAAGTTTCTCGACGAGACGAGCAAAACGTTTACATTCAGGTCAACCGAGTTGAAGCTGAGCTGCCAAGACGAGAGCAAGTACCGACCGAAAAGTACACGGCAAATACTCGACTCAAGGTTTACGTTTACAAAGTAGACGACTCACAAAAGCGACTCAAAGTTATTGTAAGTCGAACGCATCCTAATCTACTTCGCAAGCTATTTGAACTCGAAATTCCAGAAATTGGAACCGGCATTGTCACGATTAAGAGCATCGCCCGTGAGCCTGGTCAACGTAGCAAGGTAGCCGTTCACTCAACCGATGAACGAGTCGATCCAATTGGTGCTTGTATCGGCCCAAGAGGCGCCCGCGTTCAAGCGATTGTTGACGAACTTAATGACGAAAAAATTGACGTTGTTCCTTATAAGGAAGACGCAAGAGAATTTATTATTGAAGCCCTTTCACCGGCCAAGGTGAACAATATCAAACTCTCTGAGAAGCAAAACGAAAGAGGAGAAATGGAGAAGCACGCTTACGTGGTTGTTCCAGAAAATCAGCTCTCGCTTGCTATTGGAAAAGGCGGCCAAAATGTCCGATTGGCAGCACGTCTTACTGGTTGGACCATCGACATCCGCAGCGAAACCCAAGCGGCCGCTGAGCGGGTACGAGGGTGAGGTGATGTTCAACTGTGCCAAGCCATACACCAATTCGGACCTGCGTTTCTTGTAGAAAGAAACAATCCCAAGAGAGCCTTTTCAGGCTCTCCCTATCAGTATCAGATCAGACTCTCTCAACCACCTGGACAGGTGAAGGGCGGAGTGCTTACGTCTGCATGTCAACACCCTGTGTCGAGTCGGTCCTTCAAAAGGGCCGGTTGCAACGGGCATTCAAAACAACGCACATTGTCTCTCACGAGACCCAAATCCAAGACTTATTATGCAAACTGAGGTAAAGAAAGCAAACATGACAAACATCGCCGAGATCGCGAAAGAGTTCGAAATCACACCGGGACAAGTGTTCACCGTGATGAACGATCTGGGAATCAGCTACGAAGGAACAACTTTTGACGCTGATCCTGAAACGGTGGAATTGGTCAAAAGTGGCTGCCTGGAAGCCCTTGACAAAAAGTTGGTAACTCTCAAGCCAAATTCAAGCCCACGAGACCTTGCTTTTGCGTTAGACGTTCCGGCTACCGACATGCAAAAGAGCTTGATTGCCAAGTTCCGAATCATGAAGGCAATTGGTAATCCTCTTACCGAAGATGAAACCAGGAAGATTGTTGAAGGCTATGGTTACGAATACGCCGTGGCATCTGCAACCGCCTCAAAACCAAAACCGAAAGTCGTTGCCGGTCCCAAGCCAGGTGAAAAGATTCTTCGACCACCCGTTGTCACTATCATGGGGCACGTTGACCACGGCAAGACTTCCCTGCTCGACTATATTCGAAAGGAGAATGTAGCCGGCAAAGAATTTGGTGGCATCACTCAACATATTGGTGCCTATCAGGTCACGTTGCCCGAAGGTGTGATCACGTTCCTTGATACTCCCGGTCACGCCGCTTTCACTAACATGAGAGCTCGTGGAGCGCAAGTTACTGACATTGCCATTCTTGTTGTTGCGGCTGACGACGGAATCATGCCGCAAACTATTGAAGCGATCCAGCACATTCAGGCAGCCAAGGTGCCTCTTATCGTGGCCGTAAACAAAATTGACAAGGAAGGCTCTAATCCAGATCGAGTTTTGAACCAACTCACTGAGCATAATGTTATCGCTGAAATTTATGGTGGTCAAACCATCATTGCTAACGTCTCGGCCCTGACCGGTCAAGGTGTTCCAGAACTTCTTGAAATGATCTTGTTGCAGGCCGAAATCATGGAGCTTAAGGCCGATCCAAAGGGTCAGCTAACTGGAACCGTCATTGAAGCGAAACTTGAGAAAGGCCGAGGACCAGTGTCTACCCTCCTCATCGAGAATGGAACTCTTCGAGCCGGCGATGCTCTGGTTGTTGGCAACACTTACGGTCGAATCAAAGCCATGACTGACTATCGGGGCGATAAGATGACCGAGGCCGGTCCATCAATGCCAGTCGAAGTTCTCGGACTATCCGATGTTCCGTCGGCAGGTGACAAGGTTGAATTCTACGAAGACGAAAGAACGGCTCGAATTGAGGCAGAATCACGAGTCCAAAAAGAACGAACCAAGAACCTCACCAGTGGTGGACGAGGATTAACCCTTCGAGATCTTCGAAACAGGTTGAAAGATGATGGCATTCGAGACTTGAACCTTATCGTAAAAGCAGACGTTCAAGGTTCAGTCGAAGCGGTCAAAGGAATGCTTGAAAAGGTCAAGAACGACGAGGTCGAAGCAAAAATCATCCTCAGCGGTGTTGGCCAGATCACCAAAGCGGACATTGACCTTGCCGCAGCTTCCGAATCCATCGTTGTCGGATTCAACGTCAAGCCAGAAGGCGAAGCCAAGAAAGAAGCCGAAAAGAGAAAAGTTGAAATTCGAACTTACTCAATCATTTATGAATTGATCGAAGACATCGAAGCAGCGGTTAAGGGAATGCTTAAACCGAAGTTCGAAGAGCAGTTCATCGGTGAAGCCGAAATTCGGGTCAAAATGTCCTTCTCCAAGAAGGGTATTGTTGCGGGAAGCTACATCACCGAAGGAAAGGTCACCCGTGGAGCCAAAGCTCGCGTTTATCGTGGAAAGGAACTTATTCACGACGGTGAAATCATCACACTTAAACACTTTAAAGATGACGTTCGCGAGATGAGCGTTGGTCAAGAGTGTGGTATTACTTTTGGTGACTGGGAAGGATACGAAGAAGGCGATCGAGTCGAAGCCTTTGAAGTTGTCCAAGTTAATGCCTAACAATAGTTGTCAATTGTCATGTTTGTCATCCGTGCCTTCTATAAGTTCGTAGCAATGTCGCCTGAAAGGGCAGATTACGTTACCGCTCAAATCAAGCTCTTGTGCGAGTCACTCTCGTTCAAGGGTGCGATTACAGTTGCAACGGAAGGCATTAACGGGACCGTCTCGGCGACAGCTGAAAACATGGAAGAATTCTGGTCAACATTATCCGCTTATTCCGAGTTCGCGGTTTTGGACTACAAAGATTCGTCCCACGAAATTCAACCTTTCGGAAAATTGCGGATTCGACACCGAAAAGAGATCATCACAATTAAGGATCCGGCGGTTCGCCCCACGGAAATGGTGGGGACTTATGTGGATCCTTTGGATTGGAACGAATTGATTTCAGATCCCGATGTTTTGGTTTTGGACACTCGTAACCACTATGAAGTGGTTGAGGGGTCATTTGAGGGAGCGATTGATCCTAAGACTCGCAATTTCTCACATTTGCCGGCGTGGGTTGACGCCAATCTTGATCCTTCAAAAGTCAAGAAAGTGGCGATGTTCTGCACCGGCGGAATCCGATGCGAAAAGGCCTCGGCTTTGATGTTGATGAAAGGCTTTCAAGAGGTCTATCACCTCAAGGGTGGAATTCTCAAGTACCTCGAAGAGGTTCCGGCTGAAGAGAGTAAGTTTGAGGGTTCCTGCTTCATATTTGATGAGAGGGACACGTTGAAAACCGGACTTGCAGTCGAGAAACGCAAGTTTGATCAGAATGAACTAGACCAAACAGCCGAGTTCTTCGTTCCGGTAGTTTAAACGTCTTAACGCCAAGAGTCGACGGGCTACTTCAATCTCTTTTGAGGTTCGCGTAATCGGTTGTGAACGCAAACATGTCGGCACCAATCTCTTTTCCATAAACTCTCTCGACATCGGTTCGCATCGCAAGGATGTCCTTCTCAGGGAAGAATCCATAGTTATACGATTGGAGAATCATGTTTCTGATCAATTTCGCGGATTCAGTTCCACGCCCCATTCTCGACTTTAGAGACAGCATAAAAGTGTTGGCACCTTGCTCCCTGTGCTCCCTCCCCAACGAATAAATATTGTTGGCAGCAACCGTAATGTTTTGTGACCTTGATGTCTTCAAGATTGTATTCCGCACAATTTCCCACACCAATTGATTGTTAGCCCCATTGCTCTCATCCTCTTTCAAGTAGACAAGAACAGTCACGATTCGTTCAGAGTCGGGATTCTCGCCAATATTTTTGCAGATTGGGCGCATTTCGTCGCGTGTTAAGGCACGTCGGAGAATGGAGAACGCTGCCTCTTGCTGCAAAAGGTTCATGTCGCTTTCGGCAATGTCAATCAGCTTTTGCCGTTCAGCGGGTAGCTCATTTACACCTTTAATAAGCGAAACAGTTAAGGGACCGTCATCACTATCGAATTCGGAACAATCTTCACCTTGAGGCACTGGGCCAATAACGCAGGATCCGAATACGCTAACGTACGCTTCGAATGGATTCGCAACTACTGGCTTTGACTTCGGACCGCAGCCAACACCGAAAACAAGGGTTACAGCAAGACAAACAGATACACGCCTGTCGATATCGGTCACAAATGGATTATACATTTCCTTTACGGACACCAAAGCTCTTTACTATGCTGGAATATTCAGACGCAAAAAAAGGCCGCCCGGGGAGGACGGCCAATTTGAGGGGCTGTCTATGTTCTTTCTTCTTAAGATCTGTTTCCACGCAGCGCTTGCTGAGCTCTTGCCTGTTCAAGCTTCACTCGCAACGCCTTG
>JAYUOQ010000493.1:0-6800 GCA_043760685.1 Armatimonadota bacterium
ATCCTAAAAATCCCTTGAACTGGTACAGGGCAAGGGGCATCACAATTTCTGTGACCTCGGAAACGTCAAACATTTCCAATCCTATTGCCGCGTAGTCAATGGCAATTGACTTGTCACCCGTCCTCAATTTTTGGAGATGCAAATGGGTGGCTTCAAAAGAATCCAGGGTATCCGTATCGACGAATCGAGTTGCCTCGCAGATAAGCCCTGGCAAGCCCTGCGTCCATTCTAAATAAGCCGCAAAACCATCCCTCATCGCCAGGTCTGGCACAACGATTTGTGCTAAGGCTTCTCGATCCGCAGGTTTCAAACCGTAGATCTGAACCAGCGGTACCTCCATTGATTGAGACGGGCACCAACTCGTCATCAAAGTATTGCCGCTAGGGCGACTCTTCACATAATCGATCAGGTCTGTGGACCAAGAAATGCAATCAAGTCGCTCAAGAATCCAGAACGCCTTCGGATCGTCAGAAATAGCACAGTTAAAAGCCTCGAGGCTGTCAAAGTCGGTCACATCTACTCGGAGAATTCGATTCATCGAACCACTTCTCGTCAAGACAGTCCATCGGGCATATTCACAGGCAAGTTTGGTTTTTCCTGAACCCTTAACCCCGCTTAGTTCTACAACTCGGCTTCGATCGAATACTTGTTCAAGGCGAAGGGATTCTTCGTCGTATCCCACGAACAACGAATCTTCCGCTTCGTCCGTAAACACTCCGTCGGCAAACTTTGTTACAGTTCCTGGTGAGCTGAGGGTGGTTTCAATTTCAATCAATGCCGGAGTGCCGGATGGTGCCAGCGTCACGGGCGATGACTCGAAAACAATCGGAATAGCGCAATTGAGAATTCCCGGAAAATCAAGGTCACGAATGGCTTGGGTTTCGATAACAAACCGTCGGGCTTCGCCAACCGCTTTGCCCAAACTGGTTCCCGCGCTCAGGGCAGAATACATCGCTGCTACGAGGCGAGTTGCCGCTCGTACCGACACGGAGTATCCCATTGCCACCACACCTCCGACGCCGCACTGGGCAATTTCGCCGGCAAGAGAATTGAGGGCTGGTCCTCGTTCCATGTCGGAATATCCAGATCGACAGGCATTGAGCAAAATTGCGTTCACCCCAGCACTGGTGAGCAAATTGCCAATCTTCTTTCCATCAACAAAGTCTAAGCTCGAACCCGAGCTGCTTTCGAAACACAGATAGCCCCGTTTTTGTGTGGGAGAAAAGGGCGAAGCACGGTAAACACCATGGCCGTCAAAGTGGACGAGGTTATAAGGATTACCTTGCTGTTTGGCTTCAAAAAGGCGGTGCGATAACTCCGCGAAAGTCGGTGGTCGGAGTAGGTCAATCGAAATTCCCGAGTCTTTGTGCAAATGGGCAGAGCGAACAATATGCTGCGAGATAGTGCGAAAGGGTACGTCATCGGACTCACCATGCACGACTGGTCGAGCGGTCACTAATAGAATCCTAAGTCCAGCCTTCGCCTCGTTGGCATTGCCAACTGGGTCGTCAACTGACCGGACAAAAGATGCGGCATCAAAGCTCAAAGGGCAGAGAGTTGGTCCCATCATCATCTCCCAAGGAATCCAGGGACACTCGGCATCTTCAATAATTTGGACATCAAGATTGTCAAGCACCTCGAAGTCCGCAATCAAATCTACAACTCTATTCGTCGTTTCTGCCTGATTAAAGACGTCAACATAGAGCTGGGCTCCTTTCATTCTTAGGCCAGTTTCAATCTGCGCCGCTCGAAGGTTAGCCGCATCTCCTTTTAGCGTTGGGTATTCCTCAAAGTACCAACAAGCATCCCGAAAATCTTCGTCATCAAACGGTGGAATGACTCGGCTTTCAAAGTCAATAATTTGCTTTCCTAACGTAAAAGTGACGCGACAAAGGACTTCTTCATTTTGCGATCGGACTTGAATTGTTAAGGACGGATTCATTTTGATTTCAATCTGAATTAAGTGACGCTAAACGTAAGTATATACTTGGAGCTAGGATACGAATATGATACGTGACCCTCAATCTGAACTCTTCTTTGGCACCGACATTCCCCTGAGCAATATGTCTCCAAAACAGGCGTCGAAAGTTTTGCGTGAGGTCGGCGAATCGAAAATGGCTGACCAGTTAGAAAAATTGGCGGATCAGCGTCAAACAATGCAATTCGGTGTGATTGATGAACTGAAAGGACTGTTCTTCGATCGCATTGTTGGCACCACAAATCTATGTGCATATTGTCCGATAGGGGACCATGAATTGATCCCAGTTTCTCAGGTTCAACCCGACACATCGCTAGTTGGAAGCAAGCTGAAGGTAACGCTCGACGGACTCCACATTGCCAAGTATCCTGGAATGGGTCAGCATAACATCTTGTTCGACATGGTTGTGCAAAACCAAATGCCAGACGGCGAATCAAAGATCTTCCACTACAATGCAAAGTTTCAGGCTCATAACGGAGAAACCGTGCCGGTCCACAATTTTCCGCTGTTTTACAGTCTAGAACCCAGCAAGGAAGGCATTGTCTTCGGATTCCAAACCATCAATGTTTCCAGTGAGATTAACGATGGCCTATTGAGCTTTTTGGATCGTAAGGAGTTTCAAAGCGGGCTGTCTCTGGCTTCGGCTGCACTTCCGATCCTGGGTCAATTCTCCGAGATGGCAGTTTCACTAACTAAATGGCTTGCCGGTCAAGGACAAAACAAGAAGATCCAAGAGTTCAAGCAAGGTCTGGACGTCAGTTCTACTGGCAGTGGGTCGGGATTGCGTCAAGGCACCTATTGTATTGTTCAAATTCCGCTGGAATTTGAAGGAGATTGGAATTGGTCGGAGTGGAAGATTGATCCAAACAAGAACCGATTGATCCGAAAAGAGGATGCTGCGACGGTGTTAGACTTTAATCACCTGATGTTTGGCATTCGTCTGATGGCGTAAATCCGTTCTTAGCCGTGAAAGAAGAGTCCTAGGATTACATTAGCCAAACACTTTCTCGCCGGCTAATGAGCAGCGAAGGATAGAGCAACGCTCTTGCTGACGCAGACTTTTGACGCCCTTAAACCCCATCGCCCATCTCGACCAGCTTGATGAGCTTCGTTCCTCGAAATCGGAATAAGGTCGCCGATTCACCTTCGTAATAAGCGCTACTTACAAGTACTTCCATTGTGCCGTCACCGTCAAAATCAGCCACGGCCTCAATCTTGTTCATGTAGTTCAAGCTCTCCTCGCTCGGATGGTCAAACATCAACGGAATGTCCCACGCCTTGCCCTTGTCTTCGTACCGAAGCAGAACCAAGGAGTAATCGTTCGGCTTCATTCCGCTCATGCCACCGTCGGTGACATTGTCCCGACTCGAAGCCTGCATAATGACTTCCTGAGTGCCGTTGCCATCAAGGTCGGCCCGGACAATGCGAGTGATCCGTCCCTTAGCCATGATCCCGTTCTTCTCGAGAAAACTATTAACTACTTTCTGGTAAGCACTATTCTTATTCGACAACGCCTGTATTCGACGAGGAACAGAAACTTGACCCGAAAACAGCACCCCGTGCCCCTTTTCATAGTGATCGCCAACATCGACGTATCCTGCCAAGTTTGGCTCTCCCTTTATCAAACCTTTGAACGTCATCGAGCCTAGAATCTGCCCAATCCCAACCCGAGTAAACCGAATCCGTTTAGGGCTGGGATCCACTGTCTCATGTCTTCGCCAATAGTGATTGCTCAGACTCCCCAATATGAGACGGTTGTAGACCAAATACGATGGCGGCTTGGCTGATAAGACGACAAGAGCGACGAGCGAAATCATAGCCAAAAGTTACCCATTTTTAGTTAACTCGGAATCAGTATTACCGGGAAACTTTGATTTGTGGAACACGTCTCATCATTAAGGGGAAACATGATCACAATTCTTGTTGCTGCATTGGTCGGACAATACGCCAATCAAATCACCATTGGCTTTGCACGCAAAGCTGCTCTTGCGCCACCGCTACCAATTCCCGGAAAATCCAAATTCATGATCACAGTCTTTAATGGCACCAAGAAACCAGTTGCCCTTCTGGACGAAAGAAATAGTTGGGGCTATGAAATGGTGAGCTTTGAACTAAAGAGTCCAGCTGGTGCAGTCACTAAGATAACTCGGAAGCAACGAGCTTGGGACAAGAACTTCCCAACTCCCGTAATCGTCCAATCAGTAGACATGATTCATCGCGAAATCGGTCTTGGCGATGGCACTTGGCAAGGGCTTCCAGCCGGAATCGCAGGACAAAAGCACGGATGGCAAGTTCGCGCGTTGCTGACTCTAAAATCCGACAGGGCTCTGGCCGAACACGGCATTTGGACGGGAAGCATTGCATCCAAATGGACTGCAGCAACTATCGATTAGATTCCAAATGCTAACTGGTTCGCTTTAACTATACTGAGACAAAAGCAATTCTCATTAGAGCTTGATCATTCGTCGAATCAACGCCCGATCATCTGCCGACAAGTCCTCAAGTCGAACCGGCTTGTCCTGCGGACGAGTTTGCTTCTGGTTAATCTCGCCCATCAAACTCCAATTGCGACCCAAGTCCTGAGGCTCTTTAACTGTGTGGTCATACCGTGTGAAGTCAATCACTTCCTCAGGTGTTCCCTTCTGCCAATCTCGTAATAGGGCAAGCCTGAATTTCGTGTTCATAAACCAACGAATCTCCAGATTCGAGTCGCTGCAGCCAACACCGGTTCCACGTTGCACAAACCGATAGTTCAAGCGAGAATTGTCGCGATACTGCTTTCGAAAATCGTTGCCAAAATTGCCTTGCGTAATGCACTCGGCATTTGGCCATCGGCTCCGAATCCCTTCAAGCCACTTGGTCAAGACTTGTAAATTCTTCACTTGCGGCACAAGCGAGATTTCCCAACAATTCGTGACCCAAGCCCATTTGTTGAGCGAGTAACCAGTGTCGAAATTCGCCGCGGTGCACGCCAGCATTTGCTCAAGTCCCTTGTCGGGGCCATACCACCCAATCGTCTCGATCGGACCAACACCAAGCCGACTGTTGTAACTTTTCTCCTTGCCAGTCGAATCCTTGTATTTTCCTACGCCGAGCCTACGAGCAGAGATGTAGTCCATGCTCCAACCGTCCAAGCAGACGCAATCAACCATATCCTTTCTGGACTGAGCTGGTTTGCAAAAATGCTCAGTTGAAGGATAGTAAGGATAGCTAGGCGATCCGTCACCATCACCGTTATCAATGCCAAATTGGCTAAAAATGATGCCTTGGCAAACGTGGATTCCTTCTTGCTCTGAAAGGTACTTCTGATTGTCTGACGAAAGAAACCCGGCGACCAAGCTCTTCGGGCGATAGCCTTTGCCCATAAATTCCGGGAGTTTCGCCAAAGCCTCGTGGATGTCTCGGTTCACTTGCTCCCGGGAGTTATAGATGTTCGCAAAGAAAGCCCCTGGAATGAAGGTTACATCGTCACCATATTTGTCGTGAAACTCTCGAACCAATCGCCGCGCTGTTACATAGTTTGGTCGCTGATCGTGCAGGGCTTGCCAACTCAAGGCCCATGTCATTGCCGCGCCGGGCCATCCTTGGGCAAACGCATTGCGCAGGGCCATTATGTTTTCCGGAGTGTGGCGATCGTACTCGTCAAACCCCTCGTTCTGGGTGCGAGTCACTTCGATTTGATTGACTCGTATAACAGAATTGAAGGTAAGAATCCTACGCTTGTCAAGGGGTCTTGGCGCCAACTCGGAAAGGTCAAAACCTAGGTTTGGTAGACCGCCCCCCATCGCCGTGCCTGCCGCAGTTAAGCCAGCTTGCTTCATCAGTGATCGTCGCGATAACATTGGTTCTGGAAGTCTACCGTGGGTAGCAGTTGCTCACCGTTCGCTTAGAACCAGGTAAAACCAAGCTTCGGCGGCCCGCCCATGAAACGAACCTTTACCTTCCTCGCATTGCTCCTGACGTGCCTAGGTTCAAGCACCGCCCAAAACACCAAACCCAACCCCAAAACGACCAAACCCAACATCCTTTTCATCCTCACCGATGACCTCGGCTATGGCGACCTCAGTTGCTACAACACCGAATCCAAGGTCAGCACTCCAAACGTTGATCGGCTTGCCCGCGAAGGCATGCGGTTCACCGACGCTCATTCGCCATCCACCGTCTGTACCCCCAGCCGATACAGCTTGCTTACCGGAAGAATGGCGTTCCGAATCCCCTATAAGAGCGTCTTCGAAGGTGTTGGCGGACCCTGTCTCATCAAAGCGGATCAACTGACCCTCCCCCAAATGCTTCGTGATCAAGGCTACACCACCGCAATGAACGGAAAGTGGCACATCGGCCTCACCTTCTTCGACAAAGACGGCAACCACATCACCAAGGGCGGGGTCGAGGGTGTCAAGATGATCGACTATTCTCTTGCAATCCCTGATGCTCCAATCCATCGTGGGTTCGACCAGTTCTTCGGAACCGCCTGCTGCCCCGGCACCGACTACCTGTACGCGTTCATCGATGGCGACCGAATTCCGGTGCCACCAACGCAAATGCTGGACAAATCCAAGCTCCCTAAGCACGCTTACTCCGACGACAACCGCCTGGGCATGATCGCGCCAAATTACGACATCGAAGAAGTGGACATGGTCTTTCTAAAAAAGAGCCAAGAATTCTTGGAGCAACAAGCCCGAATGCAAAAGGAAAAGGGCAACCCAAAGAAGCCATTCTTCCTTCTCCACTCCATGAACGCTGTTCACCTGCCATCGTTTGCGGCAAAGCGGTTCCGGGGCAGCACCAAGCAAGGTCCCCATGGCGACTACATCAATGAGAT
>JAYUOQ010000494.1:0-2678 GCA_043760685.1 Armatimonadota bacterium
CAAAAATTTCTTCGGTTGGTCCAGACTCGACAATTCGCCCCATATACATAACCATGATTCGATCTGCAAGGAATCGAACGGTGGTCAAATCATGGGAAATGTAAAGAAAGGCACATCCCTTTTCTTCCCTTATATCTTTCAGAAGATTTAATATTTGGGCGCGAATGCTGAGGTCAAGTGCCGATGTTGGTTCATCACAGATAATGAGGGGAGGCTGTAGAGAGATAGCCCGTCCAATCGCGACACGTTGACGCTGACCACCACTAAGTTCATGCGGGAATCTTTCTGAGAAGCGGGAATCAAGACCGACCTCTTCGATCAGCTCTGGAGCATTTATTTGTTTGCCTGCCAAAACCGCAGGTTCCTTTATAGAACGTGAAATCATCCATCGTGGGTTGAGAGAAGCATATGGATCTTGCCAAACCATGCCGACTTTCGTTGCCATGTCCCTGGTTGTTCCGGTCACTTCTTCTCCAAGCAATGTTATCTTTCCGCCGGATATCTTTTGTAGTCCTAGAACCGCTTTTGCAAGAGTTGTTTTCCCACAACCACTTTCGCCAACGACCGCAACAATTTCGCCTCGATTAATTTCAAGGGACACACCGTCTACGGCTCGAACTTCGCCGCCTTGGACTTTGTAAGAAACAGTCAAATTCTCTATTGACAAAACGGGTTCAGTTTTCAATGTCTTTTCCTAAAATACTCTGGCTCCAGAACAATCGATCCCGAAGCTTGTGCAAGAAGTCTTCATTTTGAATGGTAACAAGGTTTGTAGTGCGCTCGGATCGGCGTATTTCTACGTAGTCTTTTGGAAGAAGGTGGAGCCGAGTTTGTCCGTCTCCACTTAAAACTGCATCACCTCCAGTTTCAAGAGTTAATCTTACGACACTGTTGGCCCCAAGAACTAGTGGTCGGGCAGACAGTGTGTGAGGAGCCAACGCGACCAAAATGAGAGCTTCGACGGTTGGATCAACTACCGGACCGCCCACCGACAAGCTGTAACCAGTTGATCCAGTTGGAGTGGAAACCATCACGCCATCAGCAGGATAGGAGGTTAAGTGATGCCCATTTACTGTGACCTCAAAAGTTAACATTCGATCGGTGACAATCCTTTGGAGAACGGATTCGTTGAGAGTATGAATCGTTGCCACAGTTTTTTCTCCGCGGATAAGATCAGTTTTTAGCATCATTCGCTTTTCAATCGAATGTTCACCATCAATGAATGCGCTAAGAGCCGATCCTATTTCTTCGGGTGTGCATTGAGTGACGAACCCAAACCTTCCAAAGTGGACGCCTAAAATTGGTGTACCAACTTCGGAACACATATGAGCGGCTCTAATAATTGTTCCGTCCCCGCCGAAAGCAATGACAAGATTCGACTCGGCAATTTCTTGATTTGTGGCAGATTTTGCGTTGACTTTTTCAGCAACTGAGTCTTCAGCAATTACTTTAATTTCGCCATGGTCAAATAGCCAACGAGCCGCCCATTGGGCGGCTTCGATGGCATCTAAGCGATGCAAATTTACTATTAGAGCTACACGCAATTAACCAGCTGCACGCATCCGCTTCAAATTCTTTTGAACATCGGAGTTGTTTTCATCCATACTCGCAGCCTTTTCGAGAAGAGCAATCGCTTCTGAGCGCTTATTCATTTTCTCAAGAACCACGGCTAGATTATTGTACGCTGGTACGAATGATTTGTCAGCCTTTATTGCACTTTTGAATGAAGCTTCTGCTGCTGCATAGCTTACACTTCGTAGGTGACATCGACCAATTCCGTCCAATGCTGATGCACTGTTTGGTTTGGCAGCTAAAATTTGCTTATACATTGTCATTGAAGCTTTTGAGTCTCCTGAATTGAACATGGCGTCGGCAAGAAGCAATCTTACTTCTTGATCGTCTTTGTTCATAGTCAAAATTTCTGACCAAATTGGCATTGCCGTTCGGTAGTCTCCCACGCGGGACGCTGCTGCTGCAAGGTTTCGTTTTCCCTCAAGTGTCTTGGTAATACCACCATCTCCGTCCATCGGTTCAAAGAAAGTCTTTGCGTCATCAAAGCTTCGCTTTTTGAACATAATGACACCGAGGTTTTGTCGGGTTTCGCCGTCTTTAGGATTAATTTGGTTTGCCTTTAGGAATGCAGCTTCGGCACCTTCCATGTTCCCAGCGGATTTTCTTAACACGCCAAGATTGAAAAAGTAGTTGAAGTCACCGTCGAAGGCATCTTTGTACTTCTCGTACAGATCCATCATTTTGTCGGTTTTTCCCATTTTGCCATAGGAGTCTGCAAGAGCAAGAATCGTCTTAGAATCTTGCTTTCCTGATTTCATGGCTCTTTCGAGGTAAGTAATGGTGTCGGAGTAATTCTTTAACTTATAAGCACTTGCTCCAGCATTTCGGGCATAGGTCGGGTTTGAATCCCGATCAGCCGCTGCTTTGAATGAAGCAAATGATTCCTTGACCTTATTCTGAGCATCCTGAGCGACCCCAAGATTGTTGAGAATTTGCGCAGAATCTCTTTTGAGCTTAAGAGCCATGTTGAAGCTCTCTTCAGCGCCACTGAAATTGCGCTCTTCGAGTTGGATGTTGCCAATGTTGTAATGGGCCTGGAATCGAGTGCCGTCAAGTTTAATCAACTCTTTATAAGCCGACATTGCACGGGCGTTTTGTCCAGCCAT
>JAYUOQ010000495.1:0-2675 GCA_043760685.1 Armatimonadota bacterium
TGGTTGGTATCGGTTAAAGCTAGTTAGCGATTCAAATACGCTTGACGTCTTTGAACCTTGATCTTGACCGGTCACCATTTGCTTTGCCATGTTGAGAGCTCTTAGGTTCTCTGATTGGCGAGCCATTGGATCCAAAATCATGTTAAGCACGACTCGTGCATACACTTCGTCTGCTCCAGCGTGGAGAAGCTTGATCTTCTTGAGAATTTTAGACTTAGGCTTATTCTCAAGCATGATTGGCTCTACGCTTGGCTTGTTAGCACTGATTACGTAGACTCCGTTTTCGTCTTTGGTAACAAAAGCACCCGCCGCATCGCATATATAGCGAATGACGTCGTCTGCGGTTTGGTCCTTCAGTTGAAGGGTTACTTTATTGAACGCTTTGGTTGAACGAAACATGAATTGCAATCCTGTTCGCTCTGTGACCATTTTGGTCGCAGTAACAAGATCTGCATCCTTTAAATTAACGTTTAGCCGCGTTATGTCGCTCTGCTGAGCAGTGGCGAATGATGCAGCTACCACTGCACCAATCGCTACCGCTATCATTTTCATCTTAATTTTTTGCATTTGAACTCCTACAATCACCTCGCAATTTATTTGTGGACTACGTACTAGCCACCACGACCGCCGCCGAAGCCGCCGCCGCCGCCGCCGCCAAAGCCGCCGCCACCGCCGCCAAAACCACCGCCGCCGCCGCCAAAGCCACCGCTGCTGCCGCCAAAGCCGCCACCGCCGCCGTTACCAAAGCCTCCGCCGCCGCCTTGACCGCCTTGACCGCCTTGGCTTCCCATTCGATTTAGACTCGTAATTTCCGAGCTTCCGTTCCACTGTTGACCGCCAGTTCCGCCAATAAGCAAGGCGATGAGCTGTGGATCAGCAGACCGGATGTAAATCTTTCGAATAATCTTTCCTGAACTTGCTGGTTTAGGAACTGTTGGGTCTTCCCCACCCTTTGGATCACCAACTGGTTCTCGTCGGAGGATAACGAAGACGCCGCCCTCATATCGATATGTGGCATTGACCTGGTTGAGAACATTCTGAAGAACGAGCTCAAACTTGGCATTCTTCATGCTCAATGTGATTGAACCTTGAATGTCTGGTGGGATGCTGTAGCTAGCATTGACTTCTTTGAAAAGGGTTTTAAGCACTTCTCGAAGATCTGAGTTTTGATACTCAGCCGAGCTGATCTGATGGTCAAGGATATCTCCTTGAGCCATTGCCAGCGGGGTCATGCAAGCCGTTGTCATCGCAAGTGCGACTACCATCATCATGTTTTTAATTTTCATGTTTCTTGACCTCAAAATTTGGACGTTCCTCTCTTTAAATCGTTTCTTAGTTAATCTTACTATCGTTGTGTCGAAATTGTTTAGTTGGCTCCAGCTGCAGCACCGCCGCCGCCTCTCTTGCCACCGCCACCAGGGGGTGGGCCGCCTTGCGGGGCTCCGCCTTGTGGTGCACCACCACCAAATCCGCCGTTGCCACCTTGGAACGGTAGACCCACTTCCAACCTGACTTCAACTTCTCTCGGTAACCGGGTACTGCCTTCTCGTCGAAGAATGGCTTTATCTCGATCAATCGAGATGACTCTCCAATTCGTGTCTGGAATCATCATCCCTGGTCGAACAATTGTTGACTTTGACCCTTCTTCTAGAATTGCCAAAACGGAATCTCCAATGAGAATTCCCGACAATCTTCGGTATGGCTGTGGCTCCGTTGGTTCTGCAACCGGAAGCTTATCTTCAGGCTCGTCATACATACTTCCGAATGCTCCGCCTTCAATAACAATGCGTTCGGCAGCTTGAGCTACATCAAAAGCCTTTTCTTCGGCATTAAGAGCAAATGGATTACTCCTGCGCCCAAATCTTGCCGTAGATGAAATGTATGGATTGTTTCTTGCAGGATTCAATGACTTCGCGACGTCTTTATAAACTCCGGCTGGCGCAGAAGGAACATATTCCTTTAATTGCTTCCCTGGAGTTGGTGTTGTTGTTACAAGCAGTTCGTTTGGATCTGCACATCCAACTAGACCGATGACAAGAAAGAGACCTAACAATGACAATGACTTTGAATTTGCTTTCATTAGTTTCCAGCTACTCCCGCAGCGCTAGGTCCGCCACCAGGCAATGGACCGCTTGGACGACCACCCGCAGCTGAGCCGCCAGGTCCTCCGAATCCGCCACCGGTTCCGGTTCCGCCACCTGAAGTAACAGGCAACGCTCCAAACATTCCGTCGTACCGAACATAACCGACGATTGATAAATTGTAGGTTCCAGTCAAAGTTGGCGCGGTTCCTTGCAATTGCAATCCGTGAGCCACTGCTAGATACCTCGGGAAGTTATCCCATGCCCTTACGTTCTTCATAATCTGATCGTAAGTTCCGGTAACGGTAACCTGCCCCAAGTCCTGAATAACAACCGGGAACGGAACGCCTGGATAGTTGTAATAACTAGCTAGAACACCACTTGGCTCTTCTTGGTCCGTAACACCAGCAACTCGCGGGCCAATAACCTTGACTCCTCCGATCTTCAAATGATTGTTGAGAGCGGTTTGGATGCTATTGCGGAATCGCTTTGTATCGAGCAGTAACTGAAGTTGGTTGACATTAATATTCATGCCGCCATTGCTAGTTACTTGGCTTGGTGTGTGAGCCGCCACAATTGGCAACCATGCAGCTT
>JAYUOQ010000496.1:0-2674 GCA_043760685.1 Armatimonadota bacterium
GGGTTGTCCCAATCGGCAGTGCTGACTGGCATGAGGACATTTACTGACATATCTTGGTCCACCCTAATTTGGCATGAAAGTCTAAACTCCCCGAGAACGCCGTCTTCTTCAAGGCAGTCTTTCTCGGTGTCACCCATGGCTGGCTCAGCAGAATCAAATTTGACCCGACAAGTAGTACATCGTGCATTTCCACCGCATCGATGACTGATATCAATGCCAGAGTCCTCGATAGCTTTGACAAGCTTTGTTCCAGCTTCAACTTCAAATGGCTCGTACCCTTCAACGGAAATTGTATGTTTGGTCATGACCTGAGAATGCTACCGCGCTTCTATGGATAAATTTCGCGGTTAAACTAATATCGTGATCAATGAAAATCGCCTAGTTGACCTGTTTTTGGGCCTATGCAAAGTAAACGCCCCTTCTTTGGATGAACGTGAATGCGTTGAATGGACAAAAAGCTACCTGACTCAGCATTCCTTAGAATTTCTGGAAGACACCGCTGGTTCAGAAATTGGTGGGAACGCAAATAACATCATTGTCAAACTACCAGGCAGGTTAGTTAATGCTCCAAGAATTTTCCTGTCTGCCCACTTCGATACGGTCGAGCCAACTGATGGATTGATCATTGAAGAAATTGACGGAGTATTTAGGAGCACTTCTGACACCATCCTTGGCGCAGACGATAAAGGAGGAATGGCTCCCGCAATTGAAGCTTTACTTTCAATTCGAGAATCAGGAGAACCCCATGGAGATATCTATTTGCTGTTATCGGTTGCCGAAGAAATTGGATTAAAGGGAGCTGAAGCATTGAAGATTTCAGACTTCGAATTGGACTTCGGATTCGTGTTGGATACCGGTCCTCCAGTAGGTTCATTTGTTACGAGAACAGCAAATCACGATAAATTGGACATTTACATCAAAGGAATTCCCGCTCACGCTGGCAAAGACCCCGAAAAAGGAGTTAATGCCATTCAAGTGGTTGCCGATGCGATCCATGGCATGAATCTAGGACGAATTTCTGACGAAACAACGGCGAACCTTGGCGTGATCGAAGGTGGATCGGGGACCAATGTCGTCTGTTCGTTTGTCAAAATCAAAGCGGAAGCTCGATCAACTGATCCTGCGGCCCTTGATGCTCAAATCAAACATATGAAGGAAAGGTTTCAAGAATCTGCCGAGAAGTGGGGAGCCGAAGTGCGTTTTGAACACGCTCGACACTATTCCTCGTACAACATTGATAGCTTGAGCCCGGTTGTAAAGGCAGCTCAGCAGGCAAGCAGAAACCTCGGATTAGATCCAATTCTTCGAACAACCCTAGGTGGTAGTGACGCAAATATCTATAACCAAAAAGGAGTGCCGAGCATCGTAGTTGCGACAGGAATGGAGAAGATTCACACCCATGACGAGTTTATTTCAAGGGTAGACCTCATAAAAACTGCAGAATTGAGCCTAGAAATTTTACGAGTAGTCTCAAAAATGAACCGATCCGACTTGTAAGATGCTATGATTTTGAAGCTCTCAAATTTTTGGAGTGGAAACTGGGGAAGTATGAAAAAGCAAATAGCAGTTTGTACAATCGTAATGCTCGGCGCATTGGCGGCGGCTCAAGACAGCGCTACGCCTATCTCGCTACGAGTAGGCTTTGACTATCCTGTGATCGCTTCGACTCGAAGCGTCGCTAAGGAATTCTTTGGATTTGGTGTTCAACGGAAAGTTGGTTCTGTTGGCATGTCCGAGAATTACACAACGGATTTAGACCTTTCAATCGACTACTATGGTCGTGGAGATTACCGACATGTTCCAATTCTTTTGAACTATGTTGGCCATTCCAAAAAAGGCGATTCCTTCTGGAGCGTTGGCGCAGGCTTTGGTTTTATTAAGCGACCAATCATCGGCGGAACGGAAAGCGTCGGTCGAATTGCCTACCAAGGAAGCGTTGGAATGAACCTAAGTAGCGGAGAAACAGCATCGTTTGTTGAACTCAAGTATTTCGGCAGCGAATTGTCAGAGCTCAACGTCTTGGGTCTTTATTTCGGCATCCGATTCTAGTGTAAAAGTAAAGACCCAGCGCACTCGCTGGGTCTTTCTGCGTTTTACTGAACATCTACAACAAAAAAACGTTCATTTCTATTGCATGAACGCCAATATTGGAACTTGGAAAATTGGTACGCGAACGATGCAGACCCGCTCGGAAGAAAATGAATTCATCAAGCCGGGAAATGCAGATTCCTTCGCGAAGGTGGTTGATACATACCAAAATCGAGTTTTTGGCTTTGTTCGTCGCATGGTTCCAACCGGCGAGGATGCGGAAGACGTAACCCAAGAAGTATTTATCCGCGCGTTCCAGAACTTTGATCGTTACGATGCGAGAGCTTCAGTGAGAACTTGGCTGTTTAGAATTGCGTACAACCTCTGCGTTGATCGTGCGAGAAAGTCAAACCGAGGTATTCAGCAGGTTTCTCTTCAAATCAGTCCCGACATTGAAGAAGAAATTGATGTTCCAGATAATCGATGGCAACCCGATGCTTTATTAGAGGATGCCGAGTTCCGTGGACGACTGGATAAAGCGATTGGCGCAATGAGCGAAAAACTGAGGAGCGTTTTGCTTTTGCATGACAAAGAAGATTTAAGCTACGAAGAGATTGCTACGACACTGGATATTCCAATAGGAACG
>JAYUOQ010000497.1:0-2665 GCA_043760685.1 Armatimonadota bacterium
AGGCACTTTCAAGTTACAAGCAAAGGTTGCCAGCGAAGGTCCCGGAGGAATTTTCTACTTGGAAGTTGACGGAAAGTGTTGCCGTGCCAATATCAATCGTCCTCCAGTTAGTCCAACCACCAGTATCTGGAACGGTTGATTCATCACCGATCCTCTTTCCGTCAACTTCCAAGTAGAAAATTCCTCCGGGACCTTCGCTGGCAACCTTTGCTTGTAACTTGAAAGTGCCTGCGGTGGGAACTTTGATGTCGTAGGTTAGCCATTCGCCAGCTTTCGTCCAACCAACCGAAAACCTTGCCCCGGGGGCTCCAGAGGCACCAACGTCAACTCCTTCTTTTGCTCGAAATTGCCCGCCGTTGTTTTGCGGGTCAGAGTCATGGTAGGCGACTCCCGCGCCTCCATTGTTATAGTCAGCAAGGATGACGGTGCCAGGAATCTGAAAGGGACCGGGCCAATTGTAAGTGGGTCCGTTGAGCTTACGATTAGCTGTGCGTTGCCTGATTCCCTCATGATCGATCTTGAGGTTTTCATCCTTATATGCCCGAACATAGTCAACAACTAGCTGCTGAGGAAAAGTCGTTTTGTCGTCTGGACTGCCTGGCCAATTACCGCCAACCGCCAAGTTGAGAATAATGAAGAACGGCTTGTTATAAACCCAATCGTTGGTGCCAATATCGTTTGGAGTCGCGGTGTGATAGACCTTATCATCCAGATACCAGCGAATTTGTTCTGGTTCCCATTCAACTGCATAGACGTGAAAGCCATCAGATAGTGGCTTATCGGCAACAAATGCAGCTGAAACCGGAGAACCACCGGAGTAGCCAGGACCATGGATGGTGCCGTGAACTGTACTTGTCTCATGACCAAGAAACTCCATGATGTCGATCTCACCGCACTTTGGCCAACTGACTTCGCCAATATCGGCTCCAAGCATCCAAAATGCCGGCCAGATGCCTTTTCCTTTTGGCATTTTCATGCGAGCTTCGATCCTCCCGTAAGTCTGAGTAAACGTGGCACTGGTCTTTAGTCGGGCGGAGCTGTAATCTCGAGCGACATTATCTTCGCCGGTCGTCTTTTCCTTTCTCGCCTCCAGTATCAGGTTGCCTTTCCCGTCGAGGAAAGAGTTCTTGTTTCCGTCGGTGCAGCTTTGAAGTTCATTGTTTCCAAAGCCACCGCCTCCGGTGTCCCGCGACCAAACTTTGCGATCCGGTGCAGTACCGACCTTTCCGTCAAACTCTTGGGAAAAAGTAAGGACCCAATTCGGCTTGATAGTTAGTTCGTTGTGGGTAATTGACATTGCAAGAAGAAGGGAAGTCAACATTGATTTACAAGACGCTTTAGAAAGGATTCAGCGGACCTTTTTAAGCATATCTCATTCGATGTTTGAACTTGCGAAACGTTTCGTAAATTGTAAGTTTTTGCGTTTACTTTTCGACTCGGACCCAAGAGAAAGTGCCATTCATGCTCGCGCCCGTAGTGATTTTTGAAAAGGATTCAATCGATCCGTCCGCGAATCCAATTCTCGCTCCTCTGTAGGTCCGATCAGTTCCTCCACCGCCATGACAATCTTCACCATGCGCAGAACTGGTCAAGCGTCCCACATCGACAAACTCAATTTTTTTGCTCGTATCGTTCGTAAATGAAGGTCTGAAACCCTTGCCACTGTAAGTGAAGATTCGAGAATAGTTGGATGAATTGTTAATCTTCGGGCTAGATGGAGAAGTACTTGTTGCTTGCTTAATGCAGCCGGGCAAGGAAATCATCAACGGAACAATAACTGCTCCAAACTTAACGATCATTTACATCCCCCATTTGCGATGGGGCGGTTCAAGGTTAGAGTGTGGTTTAGCAACATCTGCGGTTGGCTTCACCGGGTATTTGACTATCACTCGCTGGCGACCCACCATCAGTGAAACATAATCTTCGACCGAGATTTCCTCAAGAGCCGCTTGTTCCACCAGGAAGTCAAAATCGTTTTGGTTGAAATTAATGGTTGGCATTTATCTTTTGCCCTCATCCCCCAGCCCCTTCTCCCATGAAGACATGGGAGAAGGGGAGTGACCAATTTCTACATATGCGCGATGATGGCATCGCCAAACTCGGAGCATTTCAACTTTGTTGCCCCTTCCATCTGCCGGTGGAAGTCATAAGTAACTGTCTTAGCACCAATAGCGCCCTCTACACCCTTGAGGAGCATATCTGCGACTTCAATCCAACCCATGTATCGGAACATCATTTCGCCGCTGAGTATGACTGAGGACGGATTGACGACGTCAAGGTCGGCATACTTTGGTGCTGTTCCGTGCGTAGCCTCAAAGATTGCGTGACCGGTGATGTAGTTAAGATTTGCACCGGGCGCAATACCGATTCCACCAACCTGGGCAGCAAGGGCGTCGCTTAGGTAGTCCCCGTTGAGGTTCAAGGTGGCGATGACATCAAAATCAGTTGGACGGGTAAGAATCTGTTGAAGTGTAATGTCAGCAATGGAATCTTTGATGATCAATCCTGCACCTGGCTTTCCTTCTGGAATCTGGCACCATGGTCCGCCATCGATTTCAACTGCACCAAATAGCTCTTTAGCGAGTTCATAGCCCCAGTCTCGGAATGCACCCTCGGTGAACTTCATGATGTTGCCCTTGTGGACAAGGGTCACTGATTCCTTGTC
>JAYUOQ010000498.1:0-6744 GCA_043760685.1 Armatimonadota bacterium
CTGATAACCCGAAGCCTTAATTTGTGTCATCGACCAACACTAAAATTGCTAATAAGCTGACAAATTAAACAACTACTCATCTTCGAGATCCTTATCAAACTGAATCCAGAAGTCATCCATCCCATAAGTCTTGCGAAGAAGTTTGACCCGGATGTTCAAAATCTCTTGAAGCTCGGGATTTTCGGCAAGACCCGGCAGGGAAATCGAGTCGTCCTCAACCCCCGTCTTAATGTTGTCCAACAGCATTTGCCATCGGTCGGCCGCCGCCGCAAGCACTTCACGTGGATGCTGCAACTCCATCGCTGAGAAGTAGTCAGTAGGGAGGTCACCCGTAATGACCCACCAACCAAGCAGGTCTTCTTCCTCTCCACTCTCAATCGCCCATACCGCGACGTGCGGAGCGATGTGAAACGCTGGCCATTCCCCAATCCGACCTGGCTGGATCGGCTGTTGATCCAAAAACCACTCGACGTGCTCGCGTTGCTGCGCACACCAGTCTTCTTCTACTTGTGGGTCGTCAAAATTGATTGGGTCAGCCATGAGGAAGTGTAGAGTTTATCTGAATTGGTTGCTCACGCTATTTGAACCGACTGATCAGTCGCTCAGCGTCCTCACCAACGAGCAAGAATCGTGGCCCAAAATTTTCATATAATTTAGAATTGTGGTGACTGAGCAACTCAACATGGAAGTCTGAGCCAACCAATCCTGATTCACTTAAGCAAATTGCCACAATAGAATGTTCGTCAACTAGCTTCACTAATCTGTACTCGTGAAGTATTCCTGGAGACTGCGACCACGTGCTTCCTTTCCCAAAAAAGGTGACTTGCTTGCCCCAAGATATGGCGATATTTGTCCCATCCGAATCAAGACCTTGAATTAACTCAAGCGACCTTATATTGAGATTGACCTGGCGGGTGACTACTCCACTTTTGACTATCGACACAATTGTCTTCTTCATCACCGGGTCTTGTTGTGCAACCACATAGCCTCCCTTGAAAAAGCTGGTCCAAGAATTGGGTTGCAAGACGACGGTCCCAAATTTCAAATTAATCAAGTTGGATTCCAACTCGCTTGGAGCTTTCTTTTTGCTCCAGGCCACTATCGAAATCTGTCCATCTGCCGCACTGAAATCAACTATTTCGCCTCTCCAAAGCAAGCGTCCCTTGTACTTAACTTGATACTCACCGTTGACATCTGAGATGGTTGCGCCTTCTTTCGATATGAATTTTGTGCCGCCAGGAGGAAAAACGTCAATTGCTTGTCCGTCGCTCTTGATGGACTGAACAGTGCCGTCAAAAAAATTGATTGTTGCGATCGGTGGCCACTTAAGTGGCTCTGCCACCAACCAGTTTCCAAACATGCAGACTAGGTAAGCAAGAACTAAGATCAAAAAAATACAAACGGTACCGAGGCTAAATTTTTGAAGATCATTCAAGTGTCGAGCAAATTTCAAGGCATCCTACTTTTCTAAGATCTTAACCATCTCAGAATATCCTCGGTTCCGCGCATGCTCCAACGCCGTGACTCCGTCGTTGTCCCCAATCGACAAATCCGCCCCGTGATCGACCAAAATCTGAACGATCCGTTGATGAACTGGGCCACCGTCAGACAGAATCACCGCTTCAATCAGTGCAGTCCAACCAAGGTTATTCACGTGATCTATATCGACATCAGTGGTCGTTAACAATTCGAGAACGCAGTCAGGATAGCCGTGATGACACGCAGGAATAAGCGCCGAACCACCATACCGATTGACCAGCTTCGTATCTGCACCTGCTGCAATCGTCAAACGAAGAATCTCTAACAATCCTTCTGCTCCCGCGTAGAGGAACGGATTGTCCTTCATGTTGTCCTGGATGTGAATATTTGCCCCAGCCTCAATCAACGCCTGCACCACAGACGGATGGTTCCCGTGCGTAGCCGCCATCACCGCTGTCCGTCCTCGATCATCAACCGCGTCGATATCGACTCCGGTGGCGAGGATCGAGTGAACCAGAGCCAAATCTCCGTTCTCAGATGCTCGAATGAGATTCATTCTTTTATCGCCCTCGCCCTTAGAACCGATAAATGCTGTAAGGCTCGAATCCATCGCCAAGTGCCAAGCGAACCGAAACCATTTGCCCAACGTGATAGAACTCATGCGCGACAATATAGTCCTTGACGAAGTGGGAATCCTCATCGAACTTATCAAGGGCAAGATCAACTGCCTTGGCTCGCTCTGAATCAAAGAGGTCAACTAACTCACTCACCGAACCAGCTGGGAATTTGTACGTTCCCCAACTGTGCTTCTCGCCCGCAATGCCTTTTTGAACCGCAACGTATGCCTCCGCACAATGCTCTAGCGAATCTCGAATCGACATCATTCCTGCAAGGGGAGTCGCAACAAAATTCTCTTCCGTAATTCCAACAAGGCAAGCCTTCAACTGATATCCACATTCATCCATCATCTGGGCGGCAAATTCTTTTCCAGTCATGCTGTAAGTATAGAATGATGAGTGGATTGTGCATAGCTCAGAATTAACCCCGGAAATGATTTATGCGGGATACCGTGAGGGTTGGTTTCCGATGATGGTGGATGAGGAAACCTTCGAAACCGGTTGGTTTCAACCAAAACAGCGATGCCTGTTTCCGATCGAAGGCATTCATGTCTCAAAGTCTCTTCAAAGAACCTTAAACCGAAACAAGATCGAAGTTGTAGGGTTGAACGTTCCTCAAACCGTCGTGGACCGTTTGTCCAAAGACCTCTTGGTCGTGAAATTCGACACCGCCTTTCAACAAGTCATCGAAAACTGCCGACGCCCCGAAGGGAACTGGATTAACGAAGATTTCATCCGCGTTTACACCAAAATTCACGAGCAAGGTTGGGCCCACTGTGCAGAATGCTGGAAAAACGAAAACCTAGTAGGGGGTGTTTATGGAATTGGCATCGGTGGCGTGTTTTTTGCGGAGTCTATGTTTCATCGGGAGACCGATGCGTCAAAGGTCGCTCTTCATGGTCTGGTTGAAACTTGCCGAGCAAAAGGGTTCGTACTCTTTGATGCGCAGATCATGAATCCTCATTTACGCTCATTGGGAGCCTTTGAGATTTCGAATAGGGAGTATCAAAGCAGGTTAAGACAGGCTCTCCAAGTTCAAACTGAGTGGTCTACTTGAACTATAATGAGAAACGTGTTAAAAAGGAGTAACAAATGGCATCAAAATTAATGACCATCCAAGAGATCCAATCGGCATTCGACCGACTTTCTCGTGATAACAATATGAGGTCTCTCTCTGCCGTGCTCCGAATTGGCGCTGAACAGATAGAGCGACGAGGAAAACTTAGCATCTTCCGGAACGCAGTATTCGCAACCGGCGGTCTTGCTCTGGTTTTCACATTCATGGCCCCGGTTGCCAGTGACCAGCTTAAAAAGTCTTTGCAAATTTGGCAGATTATTGCGGTCGTACTTTGTGTGGCTTCGGTTGGCCTCTTATGGCGCGTCCGAAATCAAATGGAACAGTTCATTGAAGAGGAACAAAAGATTCGGGTTATGATGATTGAAACTTCCCAAGTCATCGTCGCTGCTCCAACGTTCATGCCAACTCCACTTTCCGATGAACTTCGCGGGACCCTACGAAACGCTGTAACTCACATGAAGATTGAGCCAAGCGAAGAGCTAACCTCAATCATTGATCGCCAATAGTTTTCCGACGATCTAACAGCCTTTTCGATTGATCTCGAAGAGGCTGAAATCCGCTTTGCTTTGCGTAGAGACTTGCAACATGGTGGACAACAATGGCAGTAGCCGTCGCAACGTTGAGTGATCCCATTAATCCAAACATAGGAATCGCGACGCAGGCATCGCATTGTTCCACAACATCCTCCGGAACTCCATCGAGCTCAGATCCGACAATCAAAGTCAACGGATACTTGAATTCAAAATCAACAAAATCCACTGCATCAGGCGTCAAGGTAAGCGCAACCTTTTGTCGTCCCTTTGCCTTTTCCAGCGCTTCCAAAGGGGGTAGCCATTGATAAGGCTGCCATCGAATCGAACCTTTATGTCCGCTAAAGTCATTAAATCGATCCTCCTCAAAGGAAAAAGTAACCATTTCACATCGGAAGGCCTCCGCTATTCTGAGCAGTCCACCGTGATTGATTGCCTTACCAAGCGGGCATGTGATGATCTCGATCGGCATCCTGGGCAAAACGTCGGCTCGCTCACGCAAAGACTCTGGCAGAGTCTCCAATTCCTGCCATGTTGTCCCGGCTACTTCCTTCATTCGTTCTTGCCGCTGACGATTGGTGAGTCTCATGTTTCATAAGAATACTGGAATACCAGCAATTCTAATAGGCTGAAATAATACTGGCTGAGGAAAGTACCTGCTAAGCCGGAGCGAGTACAGGATGTGCAAGCAAAGGGGGAAATAGAAATGTCAGATCGCCATATGAAAGTCGTTAGGCTTCTCGAACCGGAAATGTGCTTAAGCTGCAGGTTTGCACAGATCGCGGATGTCGAGACTGCTAGCGGAGGCAAGCAGCGTATGATTTACTGCCGACGACTAGATTGTGACAATTGGGACATGACAAGTGCCGAAATGGCAACCGATGTTCAAGTTCGTGAAGATGAAGCAGCTTAGGGCAGAGGAGGGTTAATCAGTCATCGAGCCACGGGGGTGGTTCGTGTATTGAAAGGGGTGCGGTCCGTGGGGGACTAGCACCCCATTTTTCTGCGGGAGTCTGGGCGTCCCTCCCCTTTTGAAAATCAGCAAATCAACTTGATTTATCCGCAATTGCAACTATTTGAATCTAAAAGTGGTTAAACCTCAAATGACTAAGAAACCGTTGACTCGAAGACAAATCCTCAAGTGGGGAACATTGTCCGTCATTGGTGGACTCGTCGGAGAAGCATTCATCGAACCAAATCGACTGGAAAGCGTCTCACTAACTGTTCCAATCAAAGACTTACCCGAATCCTTTATCGGATTCAAAATTGGTGTCTTGAGTGACATCCACTGGGGACATGCGATCGACTCGGAGTACATGAAGTTGGTTTGTACGTCAGTGATGGCATTCAAGCCAGATCTCATTGTAGTTCCTGGAGACTTCTTGCACGGCGAGGACCGTAGAACGGGAGAAAAGGCCCGCCTTGATGGGGTCATTGAATCACTCGATGCTCCAAGCGGTGTCTTTGGGGTTCTCGGAAATCACGATCATTGGATCGGCAAAACGTACGCGACTGACCAAGTAAATGCTCATTCTCGAGTCAAACTAATTGACGGCAAGCATACGATACTGGAGCGAAAAGGCGAACTCCTTGCCCTCGGTGGAGTTGGTGACCTCTGGGAAGACCAGGTCGATCTTCGGAAGACCTATCGAGACGTTGACCCAGCTACGCCAAGAATCCTGCTTTCCCACAATCCCGATGTCGCCGAAATTGTAACCGGCGATAAAGAAACGAGGGTCGATTTGCAAATAAGTGGACACACGCACGGTGGACAATTTCAACTACCCGGAATCTATGATCCGACCAAACGAGTCAGCTCATTTGGCAGTAAATTCAATCATGGATTGGTTCAAGGAAGACGGCACCTTGTGTATGTGTCCAAGGGCGTTGGCCGCCCTCACGGATTGCGTCTCTTCGCCCCTCCCGATGTTTCATGCATTACGCTGACGAGAGCATCTTAAACCGGCACAATTTGGATCCGAACGACGTCTTGATTTCAAATGGCTAAGAAGCCCACCCGTCGCCAAGTTCTGAAATGGGGGAGTGCCGCCCTATTTGGTGGGGTGTTGACGGAGGCACTGCTTGAGCCTAATAGGATAGAAGCCCTTCAAAGACAAGTTTTGATTAGGGACCTTCCCCGAGAGTTTGAAGGATTCCGAATTGGGGTCCTCAGCGACATTCATTGGGGCCATGCCATCGACCATCTGTTCATGAAACGTGCATCAGACATGTTAATGGCGATGAAGCCTGATCTGATTGTCATTCCCGGTGATTTCTACCACAGTATCTTTCGCCTTGCCGGTGAAGTTCCGCCGTTGGAAGGTTTGCTTGACGATCTCAAGGCTCCTTACGGATTATTTGGCGTTCTCGGCAATCACGACCATCGAGCCGGATCCGACAAAGTGCGAAAAGAGATTGCTAACAAGTCAGCGTTTCGACTTATTGACAACGATCATGTGATCATTGAAAAAGGCTCAGACCGAATTGCGCTTGGCGGAGTCGGCGACCTCTGGGAAGACGAAGTCAACCTCAGTGCAGCTTTGAGAAACGTTCCAATCGACATGCCAAGAATCCTCTTGTCTCACAATCCGGATGTCGCCGAGCATGTTGATCGTGACGATGGAACGAGAGTTGATTTTCAAATTAGTGGTCATACGCACGGTGGCCAATTTGTGTTGCCGGGAATCTATGACCCCACGCAACGAGTTAGCCACTACGGAACCAAGTTCAATCGAGGACTCGTCAATGGAAAGAGACATCCTGTCTTTGTTTCGAAAGGTATTGCCCGACTTAACCATCTTCGTCTATTTGCTCTCCCAGACGTTGCATGCATTACGCTGACTCGCGCGACATAATAAGAGGTGATGTTCACTATCGGCATTGTGGGAGCGGGACGACTCTCAAGAGTTCACCTACGACACCTTTCGCGCATTCCCGACACGTCGTTTGTGTATTTCGACCAAGAGTCGCAATATGCCGAAGCACTAGCAACTGAATATCGCGGCAAAGTTGTCAAAAAGTTTTCTGAGTTGCTTGATTG
>JAYUOQ010000499.1:0-19597 GCA_043760685.1 Armatimonadota bacterium
ATTCGCCTCTTGGCGCAATTAATATTGGAGTGTTTTTTACGAGTCCAATTGCCCTCAAGATCAATACGGATCGCGTAAGTTTTGAGAAGTAGCTGTTGAGATAGATCACTTCAGGATTCGCTTCTTGTATCGCCTTTCGAAGTCCTAACATGTTGAGCTTTTTCGGGGACGCATAATAAATTTCAACCCCACCGGACTTAGTCCAACTATCTGGTTTGATCTCATGGTAGGGAACTTCATCGCCAAGGTCTCGATCTCTGGTAAAGACTTTGAAGTCAACATCGTTCCCGAGGCAGTTGATGAGGCGGCTTACTGAGACAGCCGGACCACCCCCTTTGTACCCAGGAAGATAGTAGTCGACGACGGCGAGAACTTTGATCTTTTTAGCATAGGACATTTAGGCTGCCTCCTTAGATTGGAAAACGTTTTCGTTAAGATAGTCCTGTATTCGGCAAATATGACCTTCCCAAGTTTTGTGCGCAAGCACGTGGTCTTTTGCTTTGGTACCGACGGCGAGTCTCTCTCCTTTGGTCATCTGGGATAGGTTCTTGATGGCTTTGGCAAGGGCTAGGGGGCTTTCATCGTTAAGCAGAAATACGAGATCACCGAATTCTTTTTCAACATGCCCAGTGCAAGTTGTCAGAAGGGGTCGCCCAGTTGCCAGACACTCCACCACTTTTGACGGGAAAACGTAACGGTGGGTTTGGTAGTCGGTTCGGCGAAGATTGAGTAGAAGATCGGCTTCTTCGTAAACCTTTAGGACTTCTTCATGATTGCAAAGGCCAAGGTAAGTGATTCTTGAGTCTCCGTCAACTGCTTCCTGAACTTTGCTTGCGAATTCGCCACCACCCAAAATTGAGACCCTGATGTCTGGTGAATCAATGAGCTTCATTGCGTCAAGCAACAGATTCACTCCGTTAAGAACTGAGAGTTGCCCAGCAAACACAACATGAAACGTCTTATCTTGCTCACGAGGATGATTTTCAAATCGATGCACCAGTGACTCCATCACTCCACCCTCAAGCAACAGAGAATGGCAATTGGGAGCGAAGTCGTCGACGATTGCTTGATTTGCAATGAGGAGTCCGTCGACTTTAGGTATCAGTTGCTTCTGACCATTGAACTCGATTCTTCGCAAAAGCGTATCTTTAACAACCTCACCAGGGACATAGATATCTCCGATGAAAGGAACAAGATCAAGTTGGATGATCTTGCTGACGAATGAAATTGGCCAAGCGGGAGGCGCAGTCAAATTGTAACAAATGACAACCCTTCGATCGGCTTTGCGGTTTTTGACTGCCCAACCGAACGTTTTCCATGCTGCCGACATGCCTAGAGTTGCGATCTTGAGCGCACCAAAATTGATATGGGTCAATGAACTGACTTTGAGCCCATTTTTAAGCTGAAAAACTTTCTTCCCAAAAAATAGTTTCTTGGCGCGGGGGAAGGACTGAACTGGAATGTATGCGTGAACCGTTGGAGTAGGCATAGTTGAACCAGCTAATGCAGTTAGGAAGTTCATTTGAAAAAGGTCGCCAGCGGTGCTTGTCGCGGCGTTTTGAAAGTCACTTTGCTCTGGTGAAAAGGCACCGAGATACAGCAAGGCAATCGTTGGTTTTTCTTGTGAGGCTTTCATGCTATTTGAAGGGTTCGAGATGGTCGAAGGACGATGCGGCTAGCAGCATAGATTGCCAACCATGAATAAAATGAGACCACGCCTTCACCGTCCTGCAACATTCGATTCGTTGCGGGAAGATAGAAGACGAAAATCATGAGCAAGCTGAAAAAGACGACGGCGCTTGGATTTTTGCCACCTAACAGATCAATCCATGTCGAAGCAAGACCCCTGCCGATAAAGAACAGCATCAACACTGTGCCGAAGAAGCCAAGGTCATTGGCGAAATACGGATAGGCGGTACACCAGAGGACTGGGTATCGAAAACCATCTTTGTCGGAAATTTGGACCGGGAGCGATTTCGATTCAAATGAATCGTCATTGATGAGGCGCTCATAGTTTCTGGTGAGGAACATACTGTGCCCCATGCCGTACATTGGCTCCACCGGTCGATCCATTGCGAGACCGAGACCGTAGTAACCGGTTGCGAGGTAGTTGATAAGCCCGAGCATGCCCGGTTGGAGTTCCGGAGGGAATGCTTGTAGAATCCCGTTGTCGAGATCTGGCATCATCCTGGTAGCTGGATTGGCACCATAAGATGCGGCTTGCTTGCCTACTCGACTTACGTGAGAATAAGTGAAATAGAACGTGAATGCAACAATGATGACGAGCACCGACGCAATGCCAGTGGCAATAGTCTTTTTCTTTAACCGGGGCTTACCCATCCAGTGGGTTGCGGCTACGATGAACGGGACCGTTATCATTAAGTCGGCAATGTCTCGACGCTGGCCAGTTGAAATGGACATGACAATGACCGAAACCATTGCGCCCAATAAGAGGATCCAGGTCCCTTTTGAAAGTTGTCGACGAATATAGAATCCTAGCGGGAACAGGACAGCCAACCAGGGCGAGGCTACGATACGCAGATACGACGCGAAGTTTGAGGAATTCTCGGTAAACATGTGCGCCTCTGCGTAGGCTTTGCCTGAATCTTGAATAGACCCAATAATGTCCGGAATCCAGTGTCCGGTACGGGCATAACATGTAAACGGGAGGATCAGTAGCGTAATCCAAAGGCTTGTTTTAAGAAGTCGCTCAGGATCAAATTGGACAGTGACACTTTCCTTCGGTGCTTTGTGAGCAACCGATAAGTAGCCAACCAATAATGCGATATGGGCGGAACCAATGAACACATAGACCTCAGTAGTGTTTCGGAGGGGCCAGCGCCAAGGACCAAAGGCAAAGAGGATGAAGGTCAGCCAAAGAAATACTTGGGCAAATATCATTGGAGCCAAACGCTTGCCCCAAGTCAATTCAAATTGTTCTCTTGGCAATTCGGATATCACTGGACTGTCCTCCCAAGTTTGCCTATTACTTTGCCTCGAACCCTTTCGAGTAAAGGATCAATGCCGAGAAACAAAACACCGGATAGAAAGACAATTGAACCGCCAATACCTAGTACGAAAACCCAACTTGGACGAATCGACAACGTGCAAATCACGATTCCCACAACAAACATCGTGATCCGAGCGCCCCAAACGAAAGTCTGATGGTCCTTGGCTTCGGTCGTGCTTTCGGTCAATGCCCGAATTTTGAAGTGTGCCCAAATGCCGCTGACGAGCCCGGTACAGATCGTGCCAATAGGCAATCCAGGCAAACCTAATACTAAGAGGAATCCCACCATTGCAGGCAAACGGCAAAGACACTCGATGAGCAAAGCAGACGAGACGGCTTTATGATGGTTTGTTGACCGATAAAGAGAAAGGGTTAAGTAGGACCAACCACCGATAAGAGTAGATAAGGCAACGAGGATCGTGAGGGTGCTTCCCCCAAACATTTCCTTGCTAACCCAGACGCCTACCAAACTCGGATTTGTCGCGGTATATGCGCACATGAGAGCTAGCCCAACCGCTAGGTACACAGCGATGATTTCCCGATAAACGGCTTGGCTCCGCTTCTTATCACCAGTTGCAAATAGGTGGGCAAAACCACCGTAGCTTGCGTTTCCAACCGCATCAAGGATGTTTCTTGCGACGTCGGCAGCCTTTCGGGTTAAGCCAAATATCGTTGCTTTTTCGGGACCTAACAAAATTGCGGCAAGCAGTACTTGGCTGTTGTTCATAAATCCATAGCTGACTCCTGCTGCAAACATAGGGGGAGATAGTTTTCGAAATTCCTTGGCAACCTCGCGATCGTATCGAACGGAAGAGCGGATTTCCTTATCAACACCAAATAGCAAAAAGCAGATACTACCGAGAAGGGTCAAAACGGCTCGGACCGTAACTCCGATCGAAATGCTCCACAGACCATAACCTGTTGTTAGGAGAAGTAATGTTGTTCCAAAACCAATGAGGGTGGCGACAAACGAACTTACATTGATCGTTGTTGTTTCTTGGATTCCTCGAGCAAGTCCCTGGAAAATAAAGTTGATTAGCATCAAGCAAATGGCAACGATGTCCAGCAAGAATGCATTTTGCAGAAGCTGAGCTTCGGCGCCCCTAAGGTGAACCCAACTGGGAACAAAAGGTGCAATCATTGCCAAAATCAGTCCCAAGGCAAGAGCAAATGTACAAAGAATCGTGGCTCCGGTTCCGAAATAAGCTCCAATTGCGTTTTTGTCTGATTTTGCAAGTGCGGCACCAATTCGCTGAATAATGATGTTGGGAATTCCCATATCAAACGCGAGCATCAAGACGAGCATTTCCCCGGTTGCCAACCATGCGCCATACATTCGTGGACCGATGTGAAGCATGTAGAGCGGCATCATGACGAGTGCCTGGATTGAGACGAGCAACGTTGTTGCAGTCGATCCGGCAAATGTTGAAGTTGCCGTGCGCAATCGGTTTACGGTGGAGCTTTTGGATGCCATGGAAGTCTACGCTGCCTTGCTAATCGTAATCTCGGGCTCACTATCAGCCAGCTTTTGCTTTTTATTAGGAGCGAACATTGCAGCGAGAGTTCCGAGTGCCAAACCGGCAAGAAGAGATAATATTCCGCTCTTTGAAAGGCTCTTATTGACTGCTTTCTCGTCCACTCGCGGTTCGTCAAGGACTTCCCACTTGTTTGGATCCCTATCCGCTTGAAGATCAGCCAACTGGTATTGAGCCTGAAGTTGTTGTAAGATAGCTCCTTGAGTCGTTACGTCCCGGGTCAATTGAGAAAGTCTTATCGATTCCGCAGGGGCAAGCTTTGCCAAGCGTCTCACAGCGGCAATCTGTGCTTCTAAAGCAACTCTTTGTGTTAGACTTGTCGGAATTCGGCTTGAGTCTGCTGTGTCAACCATTCCTGCAAGAGCAGATTTTGTATACTTTGCCAACTCGGACTTCAGCTCGTTTTCGGTGACTTCGATGGTCTTTCGAAGCTTTACGAGTTCGGGAGATTCCGGGGCCAATGTCAGCTCTTTTACCTTAAGGTCATATTGCAGTTCGGTTAGTTTTCCTCGCCACTTTTCGACCGGCGGAAGCGAGGCTGGTAAGTCTTTCAAAGACGTTGACAACTTTCTAATTCTTGACTGAGCATCTTTGATGCTCGTATCTAAGGTAACAAACTGAAGCTGTAAAGATTGAAGCAACTCGCTCCATCGACCGGCATTGGGAACGATAGTTGAGTCTTTGCCAGAACCTGAACTACCAAAGCTCGGTGCAGTTTGCGCAGTCTGTTGGAAAGCAAGCAACTCGGCTTCGGATTTCTGCAGAGCCTTCTTCTGCGATTCAACTTGCGCCTTCAAAACCACGGCATCATCCGATACCAAAGGCTTTGATACCGAATTGTTGATCTTTGTCAGGGCATCCAAATGGAGGCTAACGACACGTTTTGCCAGGGCTGCATTGGTATGCCTCGCCGAGACCGTAATGCTATTTTGAGACGGAGAATCCTGAATGGATCGCATGTCCTTAATGGCTCGGCGGCTCAAATCGGACATGTTAGCGACATAGCCTATTGCCCTTTCGCTTTCAATCATTCCGCCAAAAATCTTCAATGGCGTTGGACCGCCCGTCAAGGATGCAGCAAGACCAGATTGTTCAAAGCTTCCCGTACCCAAGATGCTTGGGGTCCTCACCGGAAAGACGATCGTAGCCTTTGCCTCCCACACTGCTGGAGTAAGGATCGTGTAGGAAAGTCCAGCAATAATTGTTAATCCGGCAATGGAGAATGCAAGCTTTCTTCGTTCCCAAACAATACTGAAAATTGACTTTAGCTCTTGGCTCTCTGTTTGCATTAGCGTCGGCCCCCGCTAACTGACTGGAGCATGATTGCACCAGAAAGGGCTTGGGAAACGTTGCCAAACGTTACTCCTTTTGGTTCACCAAAGAGGATGCAGTCTCCTGGCTGAATTTCTGGATTGCTGGCCATGGTGCCATCCTTGAGGAACTCATCTAAATTGTAGTGATTGACTTTAATTTTGCCACTCGAATCTGGTCTGGCTACGGTGACTCGTCGGAGACTTCCCTTCTGGGCTAGCCCTTCAGCGTCAGCCAAAGCGTCGGCAAGTCTATATGTTTTTCCGTCCTTCATTAGGACTTTGCCAGGCTTAGAAACATCACCTAAAATCAGGAAGCTTCTCTCGTTTCGTTGAACGTAGACGAGATCCCTAGTTTCCAACATAAACGGAACGAGCCCTTTTCCGTCATTGACGATTGTTGCGTCAATCTTGAACAAGTCTCCGCCTCGTAGAACAAGAACGTTTGAAAGGGTTCCGGAAGGGTTTGCACCATTGGCCTGGGTAATTGCAGAAATCAGAGAGTGATCGCCTCGCAAAACGAATTCACCAGGTTTGTTCACTTCACCGCCGATTGTTATTCTTCTGGTTTCGGCTGCGACAATTGAAATTGTGTCTCCAGATTCGAGATTGAAGCCGGGTTTAGACTGGTCCTGTCGGATGGGCAATTCAAAACTCTCAGTACCCCGTCGAACATATAGCTTCGCTTCATCTTGCAATGAAAGGTCAGTTTGGGTATCTCCCACTCGAATTCCACCAGCTTGTGCAACAACCTTGTAAGGATCAGAACCGCTTGGAACCTTCATTTGTCCTGACTTTTGAACCAATCCAGTAACCCATACTCGGATAAATGGAGCCGGGGTCATCGTAATCACGTCATCTGCCTTTAGTAAGATGTCTAAGTCGGGTTTGTCACCTTTAAGAAGGCTCGCAATTGAGTTGTCACTGACTTTCTTGCCTTCCCGGAATACCTGTACTTGAACTTGATCGAGATTTTCGTCAACTGAAACCGTAGATAGAAGCTGTCGAAGCTTCATATCTGGTACAAGTTCCGACGAACCGCGTCCGCCGCCAACCCCAACCAGGTAGACGACTTCCCTTCGGATGTCCTTTAGTATTAATTGGACTTCGTCTTCCTTCACAAATTTGCGAAGTGACTTCTTAAGGTTTGCCTGGGCTTCGCTCCAAGTCTGACCTTCAAGAACAACCCTTCCGAACCCGCGTCCGTAGATGGCACCATCAGGCATGACCCGAAACTCTCCACCGTAGTCGCTGGTAACCGTGACGGTATCTCCCGGCTTCAAACGAATGGGTGCTCGCTCGCCCGGCGAGATAAACGCCATTGCAAGAATGGCGGGAATTAACGCTAAGGCTCGCGTCATTTGTTAGGTTTTCTCCCTGAAAGTATCATGTGACATGTCACATATTTGGCGGGATTTCGGAAAACCAGAGGTGCGAAGATCGATTCTTTAGAAGTTTCTCGCACCTAAGGGCGACGCAACCAACGTGCAAACGAGGAACTTAGTTCAAACGAAAGGGACTCACTAGTCCCAAACAAGGGTTTCCCAGCCTAAGGTGAACGTAATATCTTCGAATTTGACCGAAGCGCCTCCTTTCTTACGTACGGAAACCTGGATCAATGATGGCGAAACCAATTTCCCCATACGCATTTTCCCGCTCGGATCTTTCATTTCTACCTTGCATTCAGTAATTATTTCATTGTTGCAAAGCGCCTTGAAAATTTGCTGACCAACTTCACCAGCAGGCAATTGGAGAGTGATGGAATTGGTCTGCTTTCGTTTTCCTTTCGACTTTCCGGTTGACAAACCTGACGCTGCATCCCGAGGGGACTTAACTTCCAGGGTCTCGATAGACACTTCACTCTTTGAGCCCCTTATCGTGCCTTGAACCGAAGTTTTCAAGTATAGGCGAACGGTCTCCGCTGCTATCGAAACAGCGGATAATGCCAACAGACTTCCAACCAACAAAATTGAACGAATTGTCATACAACCGGAGATTCCCACGAAAGAATAAATTCTTCATAAAGGGCTCCGGTTGTTCCTTTTCTCGAAACTGAAACGTGCAATAATTTTGGAGACTTCAGAGTGATCATCTTCATTTTTCCTGACGAATCCTTCATTTCTACCTTACATTCGGTAATGACTTCGTTGTTGCACAGGGAATTGAAGAGTTGTTGTCCGGCCCCCCCCACCGGCATTTGAAGAGTCATAGTATTAGATTTTTTCCTCTTTCCTTTTCCAAGACCGGAAGCCACATCCCTTGGAGACTTTACTTGACCACTAGCCAGATCTCTTGGGGCTTCTAACAAACATTCAATAGAGTTTTCTCGACCTATTCCTTTGATTTGGCCCTGGACCGATGTCTTGATGTAAAGATGAACAGTCTCGGCTGCCATCGAAACGGCAGTCAACGCAAAGAGACTTCCCACAAGTAGAATTGAACGAAATGTCATAACAAGACATTATAAAATTTCTTCGTCGATAATACAAGCACTTTTTTGTCGTGCTACTTGTATCGGTCTCGGAGACGTTTGGTCATCCAAAGGGCAACATCCTCGATGTCGGCCATTTCCTTTCCATCCTCAGTCTTCGTCCATTGATAGTTTGGCGGACCAAATTCGGGATCAAAGGTGAATGGCTTTCCTTGGGCAGTCATGTTGGCGTGGACCATATCCCACCATTTTTCAAACGTCGGGGTGTACCCTTCCCACTGCTTGATTCTCGGATCGGGAACCTGAGGGCCTTCCTCAAACCCCGTTCGAGCATGGACATGCCGGACTCGCTTAAGGACTTCCTCCATTTGCGGTTTGAACCCGCCGAGCATACTTTCGGTGACAACCGTCCAGTGCGAAAGGTCAGCAACCAAATAGAGATCAGGCAAGTCTTTCAGATATCTTGCCGTACTCATCGGTTCATAGAGCAAACGGCCACGATGGGTTTCAAAATTGACCGGAAAAGGTACTTGCTTGGTTGCTTCAACCAGCTTTCCCAATAGGTCAAGCCCTTGCTCGTAGGTCATCCACGGGCGTCCGGCGTGGATGGTGCAACCAACAGCTCCACAATCGTACGCCTCACCAAGACCCCGCTTAAAGGCTTCCGGATCATCGCCCGGAACCATCGCCATATACTTGATTCCCACTCGGTCCATGACGGGTCGAATCTCGGAGTGAGTCGACACCCAATCTTCGAACCCTTCGTAACCCTGAGCCTTAACCCTTTTTAGCCTCTCTTCGAGAGTGCCGCCCATTCCCCAAAGGGTCTTGTAGACTTCAACTGCCATCCCTAGTTACTCAACTCATGAGTGTCGCCAAAGTCTGGGATCACCGTTTCCCAACCATATACTTCTTTGATCTTTGCGGCAAGGGCTTCTTGAGCGGGTGGTTCACCGTGAACGATGAACGTCTTCTTTGGTGGGGACTTAAAGAAACTTAGCCAATGCATGATCTCGCCTTGGTCAGCGTGAGCGGACAACGAGTTGATCTTATCGATCTTTGCCGCCACCGGAATTTCTTGTCCGAAAATCTTGACCGTTGGCTCGCCATCGAGAAGTTGTCGCCCGAGGGTTCCTTCACCTTGGTATCCTGAAAACAGCACCATCGTTCGCTCATTTCCGAGGTGGTGGAGCAAGTGGTGTCGAATACGTCCGCCGTTGGCCATTCCGCTACCAGCAATGATCATCATTGGACCTTTTTGCTTGTTAAGCGCCTGTGACTGTTCGCGGTCGCGAATATAGGTGAGACCGGATGGTTCTAGCTCGCTTTGGCCCTCCGCGATCGAAATTTTCATTTCATCGTCATGCTCGTCTTTACAGTCGGCATAAACTCGAGTTACGGACATTGCCATTGGGCTATCGATATAGATTGGCACTCGAGACATCCTGCCCGTTTCTTGCAATTTCTTGCAATAGTACAGCATTTCTTGGGTTCGACCAATTGCAAAAGAAGGCACTAAAACTACGCCCTGATTTTGCCACGCCCAGTTGAGAGCTTCTTCCAACTTCAACATTGGGTCTTCGTGGGAATGAAATCGATCGCCGTAGGTTGACTCGATCACCAAATAGTCGCAATAGTCCACAACTTCTGGGTCCTTGATGATCGGTGTATCGTAGCGTCCCAGATCCCCGCTCATGAGCAGCAGTTCGCCGTTTGGCAAAGCAATCTCAGCAAAAGCTGAACCCAAAATGTGGCCGGCATGCTTGTATTTCCAAGTTGCGCCGCCGGGTAGCTCGTGTCGCTGATTGAATCCGGCTGGCTTGAAAGCCTTCATCGCCGCGTAAGCGTCGTTTTCATCGTAAAGAGGCTTTGCATCGGCTCGAAGGGCATGCTTTGAGTGAAATCGAGCTTCTTCTTCCTGCAATCGACCAGAGTCTGGTAAGGATATTCTTGCAAGATTAATCGTGGCGGGGGTTGCATAGACAGGAGCTCGAAGACCTTCTTTGACTAGCTTTGGCAACATGCCGATGTGATCCATATGAGCGTGGGTGATCACGACGGCATCGAGATCGGCCGGTACAAACGGGAATGGTTGCCAGTTTCGATCACGCAGTTCTCGACCGCCTTGGAACATTCCACAGTCAACGAGTACCTGGGAATTTCCCATAGTCAATAGGTGCTTTGAACCAGTAACCGTCTTCGTGGCACCAAAAAAACTCAGCGTTGGAGTCATAAACTCCATTCTACTAATTTCTATTGGTATGGTGGCCAGACAATGTCATCTTTATTCAATCGATCTGATCGTATCAATTCAGATTTGGTGACTTCCCAGCCGTGAAACTTACTTGCTTCTTTACCAGCGGTTTTCTTGAGCGTCAGCCGAATTACCGGTGCATCGGTACCACCCCAATCCTGAGGCTCATTGCCAACGAGATACACATAGGAGACTTTTTCAGTCTGATGAAGCACCTTGATGTACTTCAGGGTCCCCTTTAGCGGACAATCTGAACTCTCAAAAAAGTCTTGAACTGCAGGCAACACATCAGCTTTATGCATTCTCGTGATGACTTCGAAGTATGCAAATGGACCTCCCCATGTGATTGTTAGCGCAACCACAATTGCCTTCCAAAAAGCGAAATCTGGTTTGCCGGGGCCAACCTTGAAGAGGGCGAAGATAAATGCGCCAACGCCAGCAATTATTGCCCCACTAAACAGATACGCCAGCCATTCAATCATCCTGGTTAGGTTCTTCCGTATACTTGCGAGGAAACAGCCTAGTGAAATTGCCGGGTTAATTTATTCCGATGGATCGACGTGAATGGTGCAAACGGCGGGTGCAAGTTCGGATTCTATTCCCTTTTCTATTCGATCGGCAAGTTCATGTCCCTGCACCACACTCCAATCGCGGGGGACGACGATGTGAACATCTACATAGTGCCAGTTTCCCGAATGGCGGGTTCGAAGTTTGTGAAAGCTTATTAGGTCCGGCTCTTTCGCCAAGATATCCTTGATTTTGGCAAGCTCGGAAGGATCAATGTGCCGGTCAATCACTTCGTCAAAGGCCCGGTGAATCATCTTTATGGAGGAATATCCTAGCCACATTGAAAGTAGTAAACCGAACAACGGATCTGCATAGTGCCATCCTGAGTACTTTGTGACCAGCAATGCCAACAGGACTCCGATTGAAGTCAACATATCGACGGCCAGGTGCTGGACGTTTGACTGAAGAGCAAACGAACCAGTTTCTTTTGCCGCCTTCTTGATATTGGACATGACTAAGGCGCCTAGAACCGTACACGCCAAGACAATGTAAAGGCCAACGTCAACTTTCACGACTTCAGGACTTTTGAAGAACTTTTGCGTCGAAATCACCGCGGTATAGATGGCAAACAAGAACAAAACGATGGCTTCGCTGAGTCCCGCCAGTGTATCAATTTTTCCGTGACCGTACGGATGTTCTTCATCGGGTGGAGCGGAGGACGCTTTTACGCTTACGAAGCTGATGAAGGAAGAGAGAACATCACTGAGACTATGCAGGCCTTCGCTCAGCAGGCTTACTGAACCGGTCAGCGTGGCGCCAACGAGCTTCATTGCCGTTTGAACAATGTTATAGAGCAATGAAAGGCGCGCGGCCGACTGTGCCTTTTTGTCCCTTGCATCCATGCCTTCAGTATGGCAAAAACGACGGAAGATAGTTCCTGATGATGATTGAGAGGTTTTTCTTTCTGAAAGGAGTAAGGAACATTAATGGTTCAAACCGATCATTTAAAGGGACTCATGGAAGATCTAAACAATTTTAGAAACAATCGAGCGGAAGGGCAAATGCAAACTTTGGTGATGGCACTAAAGGTTTGTCCGGTGTGCGACAATCTTACGAGAGTCGAAGCAGAGCGTTGTAGCATGTGCAACTGGAGCGGGCTGTTTACTACCGATGTCAATTTGGTTTCGGAATCACTGGCTACATTGCTGGAAAAGTGCCCTCAACTCCTGGATACTCTTGCTCCAGCCTCCGGTCCATCTTTTCTAACCCGACTCCGGGAAGTTCTGACGAAAGAAATCAAATTCCGAAAACGTCTGGACCTCCATGCGTAGCGAATTTCGTTCCAGATAGAATAAGCAGTGAGCCAAATCTATGAGGTGAACGAGGACATCACCCGTGCCTCGACATTGCCTGCTTCTTACTATCAAGACCGCGAGGCATTTGAGCGATCCAAAGATTGTTATTTTGCCAACAGTTGGCAATATATTGGCGACATGGATTTGGTCAAAGTTCCTGGTCAGGTCTATCCCTTTGAGTTCATGCCTGGCCTGCTCAATGAACCTTTGGTTCTAACCCGAGACACCGACGATGCCCTTCATTGCATGAGTAATGTTTGTACTCACCGCGGCATGATCGTTTGCGAAGGTGCCGGGAATGAGCGGTTTTTGAGATGCCGCTACCATGGAAGGCGATTTGGACTCGATGGTGGATTCAAGTCCATGCCGGAGTTTGAGGATGTCTGTGACTTCCCTTCTGAATCTGACAATTTGCGCTCCGTTCCTTTCCACAAGTGGGGCAATCTGCTGTTTGCGTCATTAGGGCCCGCGGCTCCGTTTGAAACCGTTTTTGCGCCAGTTTTTGAAAAGCTCAGTTGGCTACTGTTACACGAGTTTCGGCATGACCCTTCGAATTCGAGGGACTATTTAGTGAAAGCTCACTGGGGGCTTTACGTCGACAACTACCTCGAAGGTTTTCATATTCCTTTTGTGCACTCATCGCTGAACGATTTGCTGGAATACGATAGTTACCGAACTTATACTTACGATTGGTGCAATTTGCAAGTCGCGGAAGCGAAATCTGATGAAGGTGTTTTTGATCTTCCTGAGTCTTCGCCTGATTATGGAAAGCGGATCGCTGCTTACTATTTTTGGGTGTTTCCCAATCTTATGTTGAACTTCTATCCGTGGGGATTGAGCATTAATGTCATTCGACCGCTTGGGATAGATGTGACGAAAGTTTCGTTTATTCGCTATGTTTGGGACGAGTCAAAGCTTGGCGTCGGTGCCGGTGCCGATATCGACCGAGTTGAGCGTGAGGACGAGCAAGTTGTTGAACTGGTTCAAAAAGGTCTACGGTCCCGATTTTATGATCGAGGACGATTCTCGCCGAAACGGGAGATTGGTACCCACCACTTCCACCGGATGTTGGCGGAGAAATTGCGTTAGCGGTTTGCAGTTTGCATCTGAAGTGGTATTACTTCTTCCGCTTCTTCGCTTCTTCGCTTCTTCGCTAAAGGCTTCCCGGCTGAATAAATTAGGGGCCGCCATAAAGACGACCCCGGGAGTGTTTGCTTAGGAGTTCAGCGATACAAGTCGTTTAGTTTCCAGGTTCGTCAGCAACAAAGGTCTTTCCTTGCATTGCCTTGAACTTGTCTACCTGTGGAGCAGTTAGAATCTTACCTAGTTCGGTCTTCATCGTTTCTGTGTTCTTTGCCATTGCAGCAGTTAGATCTTCACGAGTAATTTCTTGGCTCTGAACCTTTTGGAAAAGGGCAGTGTTTGCTTCTCGTTGCTTGGTTTGAAGTTCTTTTACCTTTGCAATTTGGTCTGGAGTCATGTCAAGAGCTTTTTGCATCTCTGGTTGACCAATTGCATTGTAACCTTGAAGCTGGAGCATGATCTCACCAACTCGCTTCATTTGGGCTTCGCTGATGATTTCGAGAAGATCCTTTCGGGTCTTTTCTCGTCGCTCGGCTGCTAGTTTTGCAGCTGCAGCTCTTTGCTCTTCAGTTTGAGCTCCGCCACCTTGGCCGCCACCACCGTTGCCTCGTTGGCCACCACCGCCGCCACCGTTACCGCCGCCGCCAGCAGCACCACCAGCGCCTCTCTGGGGCTGGTTCTTAGTTGTGTACTCTTCGATCTTGGTAACTTGATCGTCAGTAAGAGACAAATCTTTTTGGACATCTTTTCGTCCAAGAAGACGAAGTTCGGACATCTGCTGGCCGCCACGCTGACCGCCACGACCACCTTGGCCTCCACGTTGACCTTGGGCGAGTGCCATTGATGCGGCGAGTGCTGAAATTAAAAGTACTGAAACAAATTTGGAGGAGATTTTCATTAATATTCCCTACTACTGACGATCTGACGAATTCTTTTTTCTCGTGTTCAGTAATAATTTCAACAAATGTTCCTTTTTCGTCCGGTTGGTTTGCATGAGCTAAAGCTCATAAGTGACTTGAAGTTTAAAGCGTTCCCTCCGAGGCTCGAAATTCAGCCTATCTTCTATCCGGTTTTGAACGAAGAATATGCAATTCAGATTGCCAAAGAGTGGAACACGAGGGACAAAGCTTCGGGTTATGTTGGCTACGTCACGCGGTTTGAAGTTGATGACGAATATGTGGCAAAGTTTGAACGGAAAATTGTTGGGGCGCGGGTTCATGAAGAGCTTTGGGTTCCAGCGGAGGAACTTGAGGAGTTCAATTCGCATATCGTTGGGCAGATCGAGATTATCCATACTTTTCAGGGTGAAGCACCAATTGAGACATAGCCAATCGGAAACTTAGCGCTTCAGATTTTGGTTAATCACTTCAATGATCGCTTCGCTACTTTTCCTCCAGGCAACCATTCCAGATCGGCTCATTGCGTCGGCTCGGGACCAACTAACTTGGGGAACTACTTATGACCCCACTTATACTTCGTTAAAGTATCCTGGCGGCGACGTTAATCGCAAGGTAGGAGTTTGCACGGACGTTATCATTCGATCGTTTCGAGCCATTCATCTTGACTTGCAAAAATTGATTATCGAGCACAAGCGGAGCAATATGGGCTTATATCCCAAAGGAAAACTCGACCCCAATATTGACCATCGGCGAGTCAAGAATATGGCCGTTTTTTTCAAGTCAAGAAATGCTGCCATACCGATCAATTTAGACTGGAAACCCGGCGACATCGTCTATTGGAAGCTAAATAGTGGTCTCGACCACGTTGGATTGCTGACAAATTCTAAGGGTCTCAGTGGCAAATACCAAGTTATTCATAACATGAGCACGCCAAAGGAAGAGGATGTTTTAGGTTCCTGGAAGATTGTCGGTCACTATCGATTTCCAAAATGAACAATAATGATTGAACCAGGAACGTGTTTCGCGACACTCATGTTAATGGATTCAAGTTCGAGGAATATTCAATGAAGAAAAGACTCATTTCATTTGGTCTAATGATTACCGTAGCAATTGCTACGTTCGGTTGCGGTGCTGGAGCCGAAGTTCAAGCTGGTGCCAAGCAACTAAACAGCGATATGCCAACATCAAGCACCCGTGAAATGGCTGGCCTAGAAGCTGGGGACATGAAACCTAAATCTGAAGGTAAATCGACCCAAGAAGAGAAATTGGCCTTTCCTCGAAAAATCATTTATACCGGTGATCTACGATTGGTTTGCGAAGACCTAGATGTAGCTACCGAAAAACTTGAATCGAGAATCAAGGAATTTGGGGCTTACATTAGCAACGCCAACAAAACCGGAAGCCGGGGCTCGACTCGAGAGTCCTCGTGGACCATTCGAATTCCCGCTGAAAGATTCGATTCGTTCATTAAGTTCGCAGTCACTATCGGAGAGCTTCAATCAAACAATCGCCAAGCTCAAGATGTCAGCGAAGAGTTTTACGATGTCGCGGCTCGACTCAAGAACAAGAAGATTGAGGAGCAACGCCTAGTTGAACTCCTTAAGAATGCGACCGGAAAGCTAAGTGAAGTTTTGACGGTTGAGAAGGAATTAAGCCGGGTTCGAGAAGAGATTGAGAGAATCGAGGGTCGGTTGCGATTCCTCACCAATCAAACGGACCTCTCCACGATCACGGTTACCATTCAGGAAGTGAAGAACTTCCAGCCCGAGGGACCACCAAATTTGAAAACTCAAGTCGCGCGATCGTTTGAAGGATCAATCGAAGTGATGAAGAATTTGGGAATTGGAATCCTTCTCTTCCTGGCTGCAATTGCGCCCTGGATAATTCCTTTTGGTCTGGTCGCATGGTTCGTGATGCGAAAGATTAATCCATCGAAGAAAAGAGCCGAGGATAAGTCCATTCCTCCTATCGAACCTGAATCCTAGAATCGTCCAAACAGTGAGATCCCGATTCTTCGACCTTGCATGAATCGGGTTCCGCTAAATGCGGATTGAAAGTTGATTACCGTCCGATTATCGAAGACGTTCGTAACATCAAATGTGAGTCCGCCTTTTCCGTGGAACAAGCTCTCTCCGGTCGAATAATGCAAGTCAACTTGAGTTCGCGCAATTCGGCTCGCGCTTGGAGGGATTGGGCTGCTGGCTAGACCAGAGCCATAGGCTAACGTTCCGGCAAACGTTGCCCCCGACTTCCATGTGTAGGCCGCGCCAAACCCGATCGTGTCTCGCTGATCATGGTCATTGAACTCTTCGACTTCACCGCCAGTGCTATCAAGTCCATTAGGTTTTGCCGCGCTTAACGAATAGTTGAAATAGGAGTCCCATCCAACACCTTTTGTTGCCGAGATATCGTAGCTAAACTCAACACCATGCACTCCACCACGTTCCAGGTTGACGGCACTATAGAGTCCGATCTGGCTTCCGGGAATAAGTAGCCCGGTGTCAACCTGATTGCGAATGTCCTTGTAGTAATAAGCCAACGTTACGCTTCGTGTGCTTGACAATTTCTTAGAGATGGCTATGTCGTATTGGTCTAGCGTTTCAGGCTTGATCGATGCACCGACAATTGCACCTTGAGCCAACGGTGGAGTGTTAAACAGATGGTTATACGCCATTCGAATTTCGGTCTTTGAATCGACCTGATACTGAAAGTTAATGCGGGGAGACAGCTCGAATGTTGAGATATTTTCCTGGCCCAAGTCCTGCTCTTGAGTGTACCAATCACCCCGCAAACCATAATTTGCGGTTAAACGACCACATTTGAACGTGTCCTGAAGGTAGGCGGCTTTGTAGGTGCCTGATCGCTTGATGTTCAGGGTTGGGACTCCACCAGTTGCGGTAAAGATGGGATGACCGTTAATGTCAAGTTCAGAGCTTAATGTTCCCGCAGGAGCCAGGTTAGGAGCGAGCGCAGCCAAAGCGTTGAGGGCCAATTGAGACCCTGGCTCAATCCGATAGGATTCCTTTCCGCTTTGCGAATTGAATAGAAAACCTGCTTTGAGTTGATGAGCACCCCGTTTCACATCCCAATTGCCAGACAACTGGAAGTGGTGGACATTTCGAAGTGCGGTCGGATTAAATTCAATACTACTATCAACTGGCAAGTTATTTTGATCGACCAATGGATTATTGTTGGTGACGTCCTGCCCGCTATGAAGAATCGTCATCGCCAATTGGGCGGATTCGTTTTTGCTTATTTTTCGATTGTAGTTGAGGGTTGCAAACTCACTAATCTCTTTCTGATTAATATCTTGACCCGCTTGTTGCTGGCTTCCCAGCAAGGTTGGAGCAGCACCTAGGAGACCAGAATTTTCTGGCGTGACATCTGGCCGTGTGCCGTCCGCATTTCGAAGCCCAAAAAGTCCGAATCCTTGTCCGGCTTCCGCAAATGATGCTGGCAGTCCGGCTCGGTTAGCTATCTGGGTCGATCCCGGGCTGTTGCTCAATGTGACGGTAATAGCATCTTTTGGATTCGGCGTGAATCGCAGCTTGGTGAAGTAACTGCTCGATGAACCTTCGTTATGCGCAGGCTGATTGTCAGGCTGAGGGGACTCTTGGGCATTGCTCGTTCGATATTTTGCAATATCGACCACAAAACTCGCTCTTGAACCCATTGGACCAACCGACGTAAATTGCCCGGAGTAAGTATTGAAGCTACCGACGGAAAAGACATAGTCAGACCGGCTCTTTTTGAACTCGGACAAGGTAGTGATATTTAGGATTGCCGCGGTTTGACCACCAAATTCTGGGGCAAAGCCACCCGTAATCATCTCAAGGGTCTGAATGGTGCTAGGAACAACGATAGACCCTTGGCGACCCGAGAGTGTATCGGGCAAAGGTACTCCATCAACCACATACGCGATTTGGCCATGCTCACCTCGCACGTGGGCTTGTCCTGCCGAGTCTTCGGCGACGCCAGCTTGCCCTTTGGTGAGTTTTGTGTTGTCGTTCCCGCCCGCGCCACCACCGAACTTCTTAAGATCGTTATTATCGCGTACAGTTGAATTGGTCGAAGGAGTCGACTTGGGTTTCAATCGAGTAGCGGTAACGCGAATGGTTATTTCTTTTACGGGTAAGTCATCCTTTTGTTGAATCAACATGGATTCTCCGGCAGGAATCGTGATCAAGGTAGTTTCTAAGTCTGCCGTTTGCTCAGACTGCCAATCGACTGGGTTGAATGAAACAGATCGATGCAATCCAGTCGATAACTCAAACCTACGACCGGCTCGATCTGTAACCTCAATCTTTCCTTCAATGGGCTTCTTTGTGACCGGGTCGACCACCAGAAAACAGACGTGATTCAGCCCTTTGGCAAACGCGCAAGGACCGGCGGCGAGAACAGCTGCGAGAGAAAGTATTCGAAACTTTTGCATTAATCAACCTTAAAAATGATGCGGAATCGGACACGTTGTTCAGCGGCGACGCCATCAACCGTAGCGGGTTTGAATCGGTACTTCTTTGCAGTTTCAAGGCCAATTTTGTCGAGTTCTTTTATTCCAGTCGAACTAGAAATGCTCACATTAGTTGGGTGTCCGCCAGTGTCAATTTGTGCTTCTACGATGAGAGTTTTGTCGAGGGGCTCCGATCTGAGATCATCAGGAATTTCTGGTTCCGGCGCATCAACAACTGAAGCCTCTACGATCTTCTTTGGTTTGGGTACAGGCGGCTTAACTGGTTCTGGTTTCGGCTCGATGGGCTTTGGTGGATCAGGCTTCTTAGGAGGATTTGGCTCGGCCGCCGGTTCTTTCTTTGGTTCGACAACTGGCTCAGTTTTAGTTGGGCTCTTTGGTCCGTCAGGAACTTTGCCAGCTGTGCCATTTCCTGACTCAGCTTTCGGTCCAGAATTTTCTCCTGCCCCTGAAGCCGGTCCGGCGGTTACCACCTTTGGCTGAGGAAGATTGTTCCCTTTTGCCTTGTCTGTTGCCTTGGCGTCCGAAGTCTTGTGTTCAATCTTCTTGACCTTTTCCTTTGCCTTCTCCTTCGCGTGTTCAGGATCATCCTTCAAGTTGTTCGCAAGCATCACGATGTGACTATCACGGACATTCTTGCCAATATTCTTAAATGCACCGAAGTGGGCAGCGATCGGCAATGCAATTGCATGAGCCACTATCGAAATAACCAGAATTCTGGTCAGGAGCGGATTGCCTTTCTTTC
>JAYUOQ010000500.1:0-2659 GCA_043760685.1 Armatimonadota bacterium
CAAGACCAAGAACCGCAAACGATGCAGGCTCTGGGACTGGAGCAAAGGTTGAGAATACGCCGCTTGCTGCAGATTGACCAATGTTAGTCAGATCGTAACCTGCAACTTGTCCGTACGCCGTTGCATTAGTATCAAGGTAGAACATCTTTGATGAATTGCCAGCGGTTACTCCACCGGGGTTAGTAGCTTCGTTGAAATTAAAGTTCACAAAGCCGCCCGGGAAACTGAAAAGAATTGCTCGTGTAGGAGAAATAGTTCCTGGACTTGAAGGATCCCAATCGCCATCGTATACCGGAGTACTGAATCCTCCGAGTCGTAAATCCTGAACTGGACCGGACGAATTCGCATCGTTAAATATTCTCCAAGCAAAGAAGTAGGTGTTATCTGCTTTCCGGACAACTCGATTTTGAACGGTTCCCGACATCGTGCCGCCGTTTGCCGTAAATGAGAAAGACTGCAGTACGTCTTCTACAACGGTCCCACCTGGAGTCAATGTGCCGGGAAGGGCAGTGAAGACGTCAGGAGTTAAGATGACTGCGTTTGCCGATGCTGTTACGATAACAGCTAGTGAAGCGATAGTTAGCCTATTCAATTTCATGGAATTACCTCTTAATCAAGATTTAGCTCATGGAGCCATCTACAGTATAAATAAGAGGATCAAAACGCGTGATTAAATACGTGTTAACGGTGTACTTTTTGCTTGCGGTCTAAAATATGAGATGACTCCAATTTTTGAAACGAGCCGGTTATTGCTCCGTCCGTTGCGACGTCAAGATGTGGCGAGGATTCAAGAGGTCTTTCCTCGAATGGAGATTACGGAGTACCTGAACGCCTCAATTCCGTGCCCCTATCCACCGAACGGAGCCGAACAGTTTCTCGACTTCATTCTTCCCCAGATTGAATCCGGCTCGCGCTTTGTTTGGGCGATCACGTTGCGAGAAGCAAACAACGATTTACTCGTTGGGCTAATCGATTTAGATGTCCAAGGTCCCTTTCATCGCGGTTTTTGGCTTATGCCTGAACATCACCGAAAAGGCTACATGACCGAAGCAGTGACAGCGGTCAACGATTTCGCCTTTGATGTGCTCAAGATGCCATTGATGCGACTTGGCAACGCTGTCCCGAACCTTGGTTCTCGGCGAATCAAAGAGAAATCGGGGGCGGTTCTGGTTGATGTCATTCCCGATGTCCCGTTCGTCAGCGGAGTCTTTCCAGAAGAAGTTTGGGAAATTACGGCCGAAACGTGGCGTGAGAACCGTGCCGACTTTTTGGCGAACGCGATTAAATAGAAAGAGTAAATTTGTAATTTTCGAAGAAACGAAAATGGTCATTTGGAACATTCTGAAGCGATACTTCCAGTGTTTGTATTTCATCGGGTCCAATGCCATTCCATTGGTTGACCATATCTACAGAAAAACCATCTGCCAATAGTTTTGAAATGGTGCCGTACACGGCTAACGTAGATTCAATATCTTCTTGGTCTTCATGATACCAATCGGCTGGCGCCATAAATTCCGGGGGATATTCCTCTTTCGTGGTTGGACTGAAGCTGCCCATTGCATGCCGGAAGTGGCAACTACAACCACCGTACTTACTTTGCAAATACCACTTCTGCTGGTGATCCAAAAGGGCGAGAATCTCTGGGTCATCGCTTGACTCTGTTGTATCGCTTATAAAGAGCGGGTCAGCGGCCCATTTTTTCCAAGATTGTTCAGGTTCAGCTGGGTCAGCAATGGGAATAAAAGTGAACTGATCCGAAGCCAAGAGGGATAAATCCTCTTGGCTCGTGGTGGACAAGTAGATCGAATAACACACGGCTTACTTCGAGAACTTCGTGAGAAATTCGATGACCTTCGCGGGATCATGATGATCGCCAGTCTCAAGCAAGCCAGTATCTTGAGAATGAATCACCTTGCCAGTCTTGTCGAGCACAAACAGGTGTGGGTAACCGGTGATCTTTGGATAATTCGCCAACACTGCCTTGTTTTCGTTATCTTGGCTAAAATTCACCTTGACCACGATGTACTTCTTCAGCAGCTTGCCAACTTCTTTGTCGGTTTTGAAAAGGGTATCAAGCTTGTGGCACCAACTGCACCAATTACCGCCAACGTCCATCAGGATTGGCTTGTTTTGCTTGGTTGCCATTTTGATGGCATCTGCAATATCCTTTGCCGAGTCTCGAGTTGGATCGAAGATCTTTTCGGACATGTTGAGCTTAGAGCCTTGCTTCGCTGGCGCAGCTACTGCTCCAGCTTGGGCAAATGCCTGAAAGCAAATGGCAGAAAGGGACGCAAGAACGACGAACGAGGTAAAGCGCTTCATAAAAGTATCTTACTATTCTGAAGCGCAAAAGATTCCCCATTTCGGATGAAATGTATCGTCAGCCATCCACCCGGGTTATTGCTTGAGAAACTGAATCGAAAGCATGTTACCAATCGATCCGGTTTTTTCACTGTCCTTAGCCATCTTGAGTTTGAGGACATGTGCTCCGGCGGAAAGTGTTGCCGTCCCAATATCAATCGTCCTCCAGTTCGTCCATCCGCCCGTATCGGGAACTGTCGATTCGCTTGCAATCCGCTTGCCGTCAATTTCGAGGTGGAAGACTCCACCCGGACCCTCGCTCGCTACTTTTGCTTGAAGTTTGAAAGTTCCCGTTACA
>JAYUOQ010000501.1:0-19530 GCA_043760685.1 Armatimonadota bacterium
CCCCTTTTATATGTGGCTAACTAGGCGGATTCAGAACGCCAAAGTGCGTAGAGCCTGGTAAATTGCGACCATCGCCAGCGTGTCCTGGCAGCAGTACGCTAGGAGGGCTGAACGAAGAGCGGAAGCCTCTTCCTGCGAAGTCGTCGGGCCGAGCATCCTCCGGAAACCCGTTGCGGCCGCGGTCCCGTCCGCAATCAATAAATCCTTGTAGCTCATGCTAGGAACTAGAGCGGGAAGGACGACTTTGATGCTCGTCTTGCCTTTGAATGCTTCAAAGTAGACGTGCTCAGAAACGATTTTTTCCAGATCGACCGAACGCGCGATGATAACTTCGAGAAGCTCAGCCGCCAGCGCAACCCCATCGTTAGCCATCGCTTTGAGCTGAGTTATCTCGTACCCAGTGTAATGTACGATTGCGGGGCAGTCTTTAACCAGATCCCATAGAGAGCGGCAAAAGTCGGCTCTTGGATCTTCGAGGTTTGACGCGAGATATTCGAAATGCCGGGGGGCCGATTCCGGCGAATCGAGAAGATGTGCCGACCATTGAAAGCAGACTTGCTGATAGGGACGGGTGCCAGGATACATCGGGAAAGCTGGATTCGATGATTCGTAGTCGATAAAGACGGCGGGAAAAGGAATGGCATCCAGGGCAGGCCGGAGACCTTCAGATATATAGGGTTGACCCGTGAGAATTACATTTCTCATCCGGCGCCTTGCGTCGGTCAATTTCTCCTCTTCTGGTATCTGGTCGATTGATGTGTAGCCTTTGATGCGAAGGTCAGTGACGGCCTTTGAGGTGATTCGAGGCAGGAAAATCAGATCGTGTTTCGGGCTTGATTTGTGGCAGTGCTCAAAGTAGTCGCACGACTTGCAATGAGTGTTTGTTTCGACAAGAGGCTCAGAATCCCCTTGAAGTGCTCCCGACAGGATCGAGCACAAGCTCACGACTTCATCGAACTTTCCCTCGCAAAGTTCAGTCATGTCAACCGTGCCGAGCAAAGCTTGACCTGAGATCGGAGCACCGTCCCAAATATAGGATGTGTCCACAAGAACGAGTCGAGCTTGAGAAACACTCAGGCCCGTCTCCCGAGCTACATGCAATTGAAATGCGAGGTCGAACACTTTGTCGTCATCGATCTTCTTTGGCTCTTTGACCGAGGACGACTTCACTTCATCAATAATCCAGCCGCCATCATCGTGCTTCGAGAGGACATCCAGACGAGCAAGCCGATCACAAGAAAGAAAGGTTGCTTCAAAGAGGCATTCCGCGCCGGAGGCCAACAATGCCTGGGTCGATTCCGAAGCTTGAATTGCTTCAGCTCCGGGCTGAGTTGCCAGAACCCCTACGGTGTATCTCTCTTGGGCGAGCTTTCCAAGACGCATTCCGACTTCGATTCGTTCTCGATTCGCAAGACTGAGTGGTGGCTTCAGATCACGTCTATTCCGGTCGAGCCACACGCGACGGACACAATCGAGTCCCCGAATGAATTCAGTCTTTGTAATGAGTCGAGCGTCTTCCATTGTTCCTTGTCTTAGTATTTCTTCTAGGCGCATTTTCGCGCACCACTTTTCTTCCGGTGGCGGGCCGATTGTGGGGACTAATCGCAACCGCGTCAAGGATATAGCGAGCGCCTCCGGCGTCCTTGACCCAGCCACGCTTCATCCCTTTGGAGAATTCTTGTGCCGCCAGGGAAGGAAAGTGGTTTTCGGGGCCAGTTGAACCGCATCGTTTAGAGTTTCCCAGCCGTCTCTAATTGACGTATCATAAAGGACGTTATGAGGCACCAGAAAGGATTCAAGGATGATGAGTGAGATTGCCCAGCAAAACAGTGGTTCCGCGCCGATGGTGGTCTCGGTCGAGAGCTTCTCGGATCTTCCAATTCCGGCAGTGATCGCCAGGGAAGGGGAGCAAGCAGCCAAGCGCTTCGTCGAGTTCTTTACGGCCAACATCCGAAACCCGAACACGCGTCAGGCTTATGCCCGCGCCGTTTGGCAATTTCTCCAATGGACGGAAGAGAGAAGGCTCCCGCTCCAGAGCCTCAATCCGATTTTCGTTTCGGCATACATTGAGGGAATCCAGTCTCACCTCGCACCTCCGAGCGTGAAGCAGCACCTCGCGGCGATCCGAATGCTTTTCGATTATCTTGTCATTGGCCAGGTCGTTCCACACAATCCGGCCGCATCCGTTCGAGGGCCTAAGCACGTCGTCAAAAGAGGGAAGACTCCGGTGCTCCAAGCCAGCCAAGCGCGGCAGCTCCTCGATTCGATTGACACCTCAACTCTTGTCGGCCTGCGAGACCGAGCAATCATCGCCGTCATGGTTTTCAGCTTCGCCCGAGTGGGAGCAGTTGTCGGTATGAATAAGGAGGACTATTTCCAGAATGGAAAGCGGTGGTGGTTCCGGCTTCACGAGAAAGGAGGGAAGAGACACGAGGTTCCGGCTCATCACAACGCGGAAGCGTATCTCGATGCCTACCTAGAAGCCGCCAAATCCGAGAGTTGGACAAAGAAAGCACCCCTATTCCGAACCCTTTCGCGAGAGAAGAGCCTTACAGAGGCAAGAATGACGCGAACCGACGTGCTCAGGATGGTGAAGAGACGCGCTGAAGAAGCTCTTCTCCCCGATTCGACGTGTTGCCACACGTTCAGGGCGACGGGGATCACAGCCTATCTTGAGAACGGCGGAACCATCGAGAATGCCCAGACAATAGCCGCACATGAATCACCCAGAACAACGAAGCTCTACGATAGAACTAGCGATGAAATCACGCTCGATGAAATCGAACGAATCATAATTTAAGTAACACGGAGCCTATGCAAGAAAAGTTAATCATCAATTGCCCTAAGTGCGGTGAATCTTTCCCCTTGGACGAGACACTCGCGGGGCCGATGATTGCCCAAGTGCGGGCGGAAGCGGGCAAGCTCGTGAGTGCTTCCAAACGCGAAGCCGAAGAGAAAATCAACGCCTTGGCCACGAAAGAAGCGGCAATGGCGACCAAAGAGAAAGAACTCGCCGACCGTGAAGCCTCAATCAAAAGTACGGTCAACCAGGCGATGGCAGCGGAAAGACAGCTGATCGCCCAGACCGAGCGTGAAAACATTCGTAAGGAGTTGGCACCTGAACTTGAGGCGGAGAAGAGGAAAGCCTCAGATTTGGCAACTCAGCTCGAAACATCTCAGAAGGCCGAGCTTGCGCTTCGACAACAACGAGATGAGTTGGAGCAACGTACAAAGGCTCTTGATTTGGAGGTAGCTCGAAAGGTCGATGACCAGCGAAAGGCAATTCAGGAACAGGCATCAAAAGACGCCGATGAGAGGACACGGCTTCGGCTGGCCGAGAAGGACAAAACGATCTCTGACATGCAATTGAAACTCGAAGAGGCCCAACGCAAGGCAACCCAGGGTTCGCAGCAGATGCAGGGCGAAGTCCTTGAACTCGACTTTGAAGCCACTCTCCGGCAGTTCTTCCCTCAAGATACGATTGAGTCGGTAAAAGCGGGAGCGCGAGGCGGTGACGTGCTGCAAAGAGTTCTTGGGGAAATGGGCCGGTCAGTCGGGACGATGTTCTGGGAAACGAAACGAACTCAGAGTTGGGGTGGTGATTGGGCGTCCAAAGCAAAACAAGATGCGATGAACGCCCGAGCTGAAATCGCTATTATCGTGAGCGAAGTCTTACCAAAGGGCATCCACGATTTTGGACTCTACGAAGGGGTGTGGACTGTTCGTCCGAGCCACGCAGTTGTTCTGGGAGTCGCTCTTAGGCATGGAATAATATCGACCGCTGATGCGAGACAAGGAGCCATCGGTAAGGAATCCAAAATGGAGCGGCTGTATGCCTATATGATTGGACAAGAGTTTCGTTCGACAATCGAGGGAATCGCCTTACCCTTTAGGGAGCTTCACGAAGAATTAGTTGCAGAAAAGAGAGCCACACTTTCACGATGGAAGAGACAAGAGCGAAGAATAGAACGAGTACTAACCAGTGTCGCCTCGCTTCAAGGTGACCTTCAAGGAATTGCCGGCAGTGAGATGCCAGAATTACCAGGATTTGAATCCGATGCCGGAGTGCGGGGAGACGACGAAGCCTAGATGAAACTCTCGAAAGTGAAATTGGTGGGCTTTCGGAGCCACCATTCAACTGAGGTGTTGCTAGAAGATTACACCTGCATCATAGGAAGAAATGACTGCGGAAAATCTGCGTTCTTGAGAGCCATCAGGCTTCTTCTTGATCCCAGAGTGAACCCCGTTGCGGAGGATTTGACAAAATTGGAACCGGCTCAGACGGAAGCATATGTCGAAGCCGAATTTGTCGACGTCCCAGACACATGGCAGATTGGAGTGGACGGAAGTCTAAAGCTACGAAGGGGCATTTCGGGAGCGTCTTTCCAATGGGAAGCAATGGGCATGGTGCCTCTTGAGCCAGAGCTAAAGCGGATGTCTATCGGGCAAGGTGCCAAGGGTGCTATCGAGAAGTCAGCCACTATATCCGTCGAAATCAAAGCCGCACTGGGTGAGATGCCCGGCGGAACTCTCAAAGCAGAGCATTGGCTTAGTCTCTATCAAACAATCGAAGAAAGCGGTTTAGTTGAGAAAGCCTTGGATTGGGGACCTATTTCGGAAGCAACTATCAAGGCGCTTTTCCAGGTGGTGTTTTTAGCTGCGGACTCGAAAGCTGAAGAAGAGATTGGTGGGTCGAAGTCGGTCTTTGATGACCTTGGAGGCATGCTTATTCGTGAGGCGGCTAAAACGAATAAGGCAATCATGGACAAAACGGCAGAACTTCAAGTTCTGCTCAACGCGCTAGTCGAGAAGGATCCCAACGGGAAATGGGCATATGCTCCGCTGAATAAGATGGAGGAGATTTTAAAGGGTGAGATCGCACTCTTTGACAAGGACATATTCCTCGTCCATCAACCGACCGCGCCCACGCTAGGGGACCATCGTTTCGGGATGACGCTAGATGTCGCAGATCCTTACGTCAAGGGCATTGGTAACATGGGGCACGGTCTTAGACGGTCTTTAATTTTTGCAATGCTGCGGACGTTTGTTCGGATGCCGGAGATCGTAGTCGAGACTAATGCAGAAGCTGCTCCGGCGGCACCCGTCGTTCCAGAACCCTTCAAGGTGTTTCTCATTGAGGAACCTGAGCTCTACCTTCATCCTCAAGCTGAGCGTTCTAGAATGCTTGAATTGCAACAATTATCAACGAGCCCCCAGACTCAAGTGATCTTGTGCACGCATAGTGCGTTCTTTGTTGACCTACAAGGTCAACAAAGCATTGTCAGGTTTACAAGGGCAAACCGAACGAAGACAGAAGTTTATGGTTGGACAGGCGCAGCATTAACCCCCGGTGAGCAAACGTGGCTTAAGACTCTTCGATTTTTCGATGGCGGGGCCACCTCGATGCTCTTCGCCGACTGTGCAGTGTTGTGCGAGGGTGCTACGGAAAAGCTGTGCGTTCCGACTCTAGCGCAAGCCCTAAATATTTACAGCCCGGCCTTTGAAATTGTGGATTGCAATGGCGTTGGAAACATCCAAACTTACCAAAAAGTTCTCGAGTCTCTCAAGGTCCCTTATGTCATCTGGGTGGACGGCGATGAAGACAAGCCTGCAACAAAACCTCATTCAACCCAAAAGATAAATAATTTCATGGCCAACAAGACAGAAATTGGTTCAATCGTGGTGAACCGCCACGATTGGGAAGATGCTGCGGGAATGGTCGCCGGGCACAAGAATGAAAAACCTCTGAGAAGTTGGACAAAATTTGTTGCCACGGGAGATCCTTGCCCGGCACCACTCGAGCAGGCCATCCGAGCAGTTTACGAGAGAAAAGACTTGGATCTGAGAACACCCTAATGATGAATCCTAACTCCGTTCGACAACTGATTACCGAAGCAATAGATTCTCGGTCGATACTCTTAATCCGATATCAGCATACAAGCGATGGCGAGGTAGTAGACCACAGAGTCGCTCCGTTTGACATCGGCACTACGAATCCAAAGACACAGGAGCGGAACAAGAACAATGTCTATGCCTACTCATACACACATCTGGACTCAAAGACTAATCTTCCGAGTCCTAAGGTGTGTGCATTCAATATAGAGTCTTTCATTGACATCAGAGAGTCCGGTGAACGGTTTGATGAAAATGAGCTTGCAAGACTCAACCAACTGGCCACGAGTTACGACTATCGCACATGCAACTTCAACGTAGCAAAGAACCGAGGCTGGTTCAGATGAGCTAATCGAGTGACAACTATTGAGCAACGTAAAGAGCCTGTCGCCGTTTGAATTTACTGAGTTAATCAGGGATTTGCTCAATGCCGAGAGGAGTGTCCATCTCTCAGTGTCCCCACAAGGGCCGGATGGCGGAATTGATATTCTCGCGGCTGGTGAGCTTCCCCAGATGACGCTCGTAGTTCAGTGCAAGCACTACGCCAAATCGAAGTTTTCCCATCTAAAGGCATCGCTTTCAAAAGAAGTGGAGCGTGTCGCAAGGCTCAACCCGGCTCGCTACATCATCGCAACGTCCATGGTGCTGACGGTGACTGAAAAGCAAGAGTTAGCAGCAATGTTTGTAGGCCAGGTTCGTTCCTTAGACGACATTGTCTCCTTGCAGGATGTTCAAGCCTTACTTAGAACCCACCCGGAAATTGAGGAAGCGCATTACAAGTTGTGGCTTGGTAGCACTGCACTTTTGGAGCGAATTCTGCATCGTGGGACGAATGTTTGGGAGTCTCTACTCGCTCGGCGAATAGAAGACCATCAGAAAACGTTCGTTCAGGTGCCCGCATTTAATGAGGCCATTGAAATTTTGAATCGTGAGCGCCTCGTCGTTATTGTCGGCGGTCCCGGTTCAGGCAAAACGACGCTTGCTGATGTATTGTGTGCGAGATTTGTCGAGCAAGGATTTACTCTATTCGAAATACTCGACCTCGACGAGGACATCAAAGGGCTGCCGGATACCGGTGACGTAGTCATCTACTTCGACGATTTTCTCGGACATGTCCTCTATCAGGACAACCAAAGCGGACGTGGGAGACGGCTAGAACGCCTCTTCGAACTTGTTTACAGGACAGACCGATTCAGGCTCATTCTTACGAGCCGCACCTACCTGCTCGACGAAGGAATTCGGTCAAATCCAGGTGTAGAGAAGTGGCACTCGAACCAGCAGCACTGCACAGTTGAAGCCAAATCGCTTGATAAGGGAGTAAGGGCTCGCATCCTCTACAACCATCTCGTCGCGAATGAGTGCTCGACTGAATGCTGTCAGTCACTTACTGACTGGGATACGCTAAAGGCAATACTAGAACACCCGAACTTTGCACCAAGAATTATCCAGGTTGTGACAAAGTCTCATGAGTCGGGTGCTGCCAGGTCTCGATTCGGGGCATACATCCTCGACAATCTTAGGAATGCCGCCCGACTCTATGATCGCGTGATTTCTGAAGATATTTCAGACTCCGCACGAGATCTTCTCTTTGCTTTGTATGAGCTCGGACCGACGACGTCAATCGAGTGGCTAAACACCCGTTGGAGAGATATTCGAGCAGGGCTTGCCAATGAAAGACCAAACGCGATTGGCTTTGAAAGATGCTTGAGGACTACAGATGATTCGCTGACCCGTAGCAGTTTGAACTCAAAATCGGCCGGTGGACGTGCAGTTGAGTTCTTTAACCCGAGTGTCCTCGACGCGACACGACAAGCACTTTGGAAATACGACGATAGGTGGTTGTGGATGGTTGGGAACGCAAATCACGGTGATACGCTCGTTGCCCTTGGAGAGTGTAATTCAGCCTTCGTAGGCAATCCACCATGGGAGACAGTAACAGAAAAAATCTCCCCAGCTTGGATTGCGCGATGGCTTTCCCTGGACCGAATCTCAACTGTGGACACTGAATTTGAACTTAGCTGGCTCGGAAAGGCGATATCGCTCGGCTTTTGGAACTGCTACCCCACCGAATTGACTAGTCTGCTTGAAGCGCATCGAGACAAAGATTCTGACCCTGACTGGACATATCTTAGTGAACAAACACGGCACATTCCAGATTGCATTAAAACTGCTTTGCAGCCTTTGGATTGGCTCGCTGAGTCTCTTCGAAGTGATGCTGAGAGTCAACATCGGCGAACAACTGAGTCAGATGTCTTAATCTCTGGCCGTGACCAGCTCAGAGAACTCGGACCGGTTTCGAAAGCGGCGGTTGATGCCGTTGAGGATCACATTCGCACTGAGATAGAGCGGCGTGTATCAAAACTTGACTCTGAAGAGGAGATTCGAGAATACGATTTTAGGGAGCTGAAGGATTTATGCGATGCCGTCGTGCACGATTTTGATGAGGACCTTGCGAAACTCGAGCCACGGGTCGTCTCCGCAAAGACTGGGACCACTAAGTTGGTGGGCGTCACGGAAAACACAGCTTCGCTTTCTGATACTGAGATTCAGCACCTCTTCGGAAGCCTTGCCGCTCGACATCACGAAACAAGTACCATCTCTTCTGACGAACGTTGAAAATAACCCATGTTGCATCTCACAGAACAAGAACGACAAGAGGTCATCCGCTTCATCGAAGCTGGGAGGCCGTTACCAGACAAATATCGCTTCTTGCTCTTTGAGGACAAGCGTGAAGTCGAACTAGTTTGGAACGGCAAGACCAATGAGGTCACCAATGTCGTCTTGCCCTTTCAGGTCATTGAGCAGGTAGACGAACCACGCGCCGAGAAGGAAGTGAAGCTCCAGGCCGGACTCTTTGACACCGATTCGCGGGGCCGTCAGTTGAAGGGCTGGACGAACAAGCTGATTTGGGGCGACAACAAACTGATTCTCTCTTCCTTAAAAAATGGGCCGCTTCGGGAGGAGATTGAGCTGCAAGGAGGGTTGAAGCTCATCTACATCGATCCTCCTTTTGATGTTGGAGCTGACTTCTCGATGGACATTGAAATCGGCGATGAGACCTTTACGAAGAAGCCGGGAATCATTGAGGAGCTAGCGTATAGGGACACCTGGGGAAATGGTACAGACTCATTTCTGGCAATGATATTTGAGCGCCTTGTCGTCATGCGCGACTTATTACATGACGATGGCAGCATATTGGTCCATTGCGACTGGCGCGTCGACAAATATCTCACCTGTCTGTTGGAAGAGGTCTTCGGGCGAGACCAGTTCGTGAACAGTATCCAGTGGTTAAGGTCTTATACCACTGGAAGCAGTAAAGCCATTTCAAACAAGTTTCCAGTCAACATCGACTCTCTGCTTTATTTTAGGAAAGGAAGTAAATACATTTTCAATAAGCCATACAAGCCATATTCGGAAGGAACCTTAAAGCGCTATGACAAGATCGACACCGACGGCAGGCGTTACAAGTGGGAGAACCTAAAATCCTACTCGCTGGAAACTTTGGAAAGGTTGCAAGCGGAAGGCTTAGCAAAATTCAATCCGGGCTCAAAATATCCTGTCTACAAGCAGTTTCTCGATCAGGACAAGGGAACCGTAGTTGACTGCCTATGGAGCGATTTGGCTCATTCCGGCACATTTGGAAATGACAAACTCGGGTATCCGACGCAGAAACCGGAAGTGCTACTCAAGCGAGTAATTGAATCTTGTTCAAACCCCGGTGACTTAGTCGCTGATTTCTTCTGCGGGTCAGGTACCACCGCGGCAGTAGCTGAAAAGCTTGGCAGAAAATGGATATGCACCGACCTAGGCAAGTTCGCAATTCACACAACCAGGAAGCGGATGATCCAAGTTCAGCGCGAACTCAAGAAGGCAGACAAACAATACCGAGCATTTGAAATTCTCAACCTCGGAAAGTACGAGCGTCAGCACTTCGTTGGCGTCAATCCGAACCTGCGTGAAGCCGAGCAACAGGCACAACTAGAGAAGAAGGAAGCAGACTTCCTGGCCCTGATTCTTCGCGCCTACCGCGCCGAGAAGGTCGATGGCTTTGCCACATTCCATGCCAAAAAAGCGGGAAGGCTCGTGGCCGTTGGCCCGATCAACATGCCGGTCACCAGACTCTTCGTCGAGGAACTCATCCTGGAATGCAGACAGAAGCTCATCACCAAGGTCGATATTTTGGCGTTCGAGTTTGAAATGGGCTTGTTTCCGAACGTGCTTGAGGAAGCCCGGTCCAAGGGGATCGACATCGCGCCAAAATACATTCCCGCTGATGTCTTCGACAAACGAGCAATTGAGAAAAGCCAGGTCGTTTTCCACGACGTGGCGTTCGTTGAGGTGAAACCCCACTTTAAAGGTAATAGCGTCGCGGTTGAACTGACTGATTTCTCCGTGTTCTACTCACAGGATTCGATAGCGGCCGCAGAAGAGAGCCTCAAAGAAAAGTCCAGCAAGATCGTGGTCGAAAAGGGCCAAATCGTGAAGGTCAGCAAAGATAAGAGTGGCATTGTTTCGCGGGAGCAGCTCACAACCAAATGGACCGACTGGATTGATTATTGGGCGGTTGACTTCAACTTCGAGAGTAAGCGTGAAATCATCAGGATGAAGATTTCTCCCGAAAAGCAAGAGAATTTTGAAGGGATGGAACCGGAACAAACACAGCTCGAAACCTTCGAGGAGGTTTGGACCGGAGACTACATCTTTGAAAACGAGTGGCAGTCATTCCGGACGAAGAAAGACCGTAGCCTAGAACTCACCAGCGTCTTCCACGAGTGCGAGCCCGGTAGGCGTAAGATCGCCATCAAGGTCGTCGATATCTTCGGCAACGACACGATGAAGATTATTGATGTGACCATCGGAGGGAAGGGCTGATGGGGCTTCACCCACAGTTCCCGACTTCGCCACACGCGATTCTTGACCCGTCAATCAGGTGGTTTCCCGCCGACGAAGACCTTCGAGACACAAGCGCAGATAAGCTCACGCCGCCGCTGGTTCCGGAGCTTCGAAAGCAAGTAAAGACTTGGCGAGACAGCGGATATGGCGGAGCCTCGGAGACGAGCAAACACCTTCTCAAGTGGTGGTTCGAAACGGAGCACCTTGTCGAGCAGTCCGATGGGTCAAGCAAGGAGTTTCAATACTTCTTTGCCCAGCGCGAAGCCCTTGAGACGATCATCTACCTTTACGACGTTAAGAGCGTCCGCGACAAGTACGACATGATCCGCTTCGACATTCAGGGGCATGTTTCCCCGGCGATGTTCGATGAGTCGTGGCGACGGTTCGTGACAAAGATGGCCACTGGTGCAGGAAAGACCAAGGTCATGAGTCTGGTGCTTGCTTGGAGCTATTTCCACAAGCTCTATGAGCCAGACAGCGAGCTTGCGCGAAACTTCCTTGTCATCACGCCTAACATCATCGTTCTAGACCGCATCTACAAGGATTTCCAGGGCCTCCGGATCTTCTTTGAAGACCCCGTGCTTCCGGACAACGGATTTGAAGGCAGGGATTGGAGATCAGATTTTCAGCTCACGTTGCACCTTCAAGACGAGGTTCGAGTAACCCAACCGACGGGCAACATTTTCTTGACCAACATTCACCGAGTCTATGCCGGGGACGAGGCGATTCCAAGCCCCGAAGACGACGACACGATGGACTATTTCCTTGGGAAGCGTCCCGTTGGCAAGACGACCGACTCAAAGGTTGACCTTGGGATGATCGTCCGCGACATCGAGGAGTTGGTGGTTCTCAACGATGAAGCTCACCACATCCATGACAGTCGCCTGGCCTGGTTCAAGAGTATCGAGGATATTCACAACCGCCTCCAACAGAAGGGATCGGCCCTCTCACTTCAGGTTGACGTGACCGCAACCCCAAAGCACAACAATGGAGCGATTTTCGTTCAGACGATTTCCGACTATCCGTTGGTCGAGGCGATTCATCAGAACGTCGTCAAGCATCCTGTCCTACCAGACGGGCCGAGTCGGGCCAGGCTCCATGAACGCCCCAGTTCCAAGTTCACCGAGAAGTACGCCGACTACATCGATCTTGGGGTTGTGGAGTGGCGGCAGAGCTATGAGGAGCATGAAAAGGGCGGCAAGAAAGCCGTGCTCTTCGTGATGACCGATGACACGCGAAATTGCGACGACGTCAAGGAATATCTTGAGGGCACTTATCCCGACCTCAAAGGAGCCGTCATGGTCATCCACACCAAGAACAATGGCGAGATCTCCGAGTCTAATTCGGGCAAAAATAAAGAGGAACTAGAGCTACTTCGCCAGCAAGCAAACAACATTGACAGTTGGGAGAGTCCTTACAAGGTCATCGTCTCTGTTCTTATGCTCAAAGAGGGTTGGGACGTCCGCAACGTCACCACCATCGTTGGCCTTCGCGCCTACGCAGCGCAGAGCAATATCCTGCCCGAGCAGACGCTTGGTCGTGGACTTAGGAAGATGTATTTCGGAGATACCTATGAGCAGGTGAGCGTCATTGGAACCGACGCTTTCATGGAGTTCGTCGAATCCATCCAGCGTGAAGGTGTTGTCCTCGACCGAAAGCCAATGGGTTCAGGAACGAAAGACCAAGGCCCGATCATGATCGAGGTCGATAACGAAAGCGACCGCAAAGACATTGACGAGCTTGACATCGAAATTCCCGTGATGACGCCCAGAACGTACCGAGAGTACAAGAACCTCGGTGAGCTTGACGTTCACGGATTTGGGCACCAGAAGATCGCCTATTTGGAGTTCTCCGCAGAAGAACAACGCGAGATCGTCTTTAAGGACATCACGACCGGGGAAATTACCCACACAACAACGCTCGACACGGCAGGAATTGCCGACTATCGGAGCGTCATCGGCTACTTCACCCAGACCATCATGAAGGAGCTTAGGCTCGTGAGCGGTTACGACGTCCTCTATGGCCAGGTGAAGCAGTTTATAGGTGAGGAACTCTTTGATCAGGCGATTGACCTTGAGAGTCCGAATACGATTCGGAATCTTTCAGAGCTTGCGGCAAGCCGCACCGTGATTCAGTCGTTCAAGAAGGCTATCAACGCCCTCACGGTTCGTGACAGAGGCGATGCTGAAATCAAAGATCACATCAAGCTGCGGAACACCAGGCCGTTCCAAGTCAAGAACCAGCCTTACCTTCCTGCGAAAAGAAGCGTGTTCAATCGGATCATTGGCGACCAGGGATTTGAGCTTGCCTTCGCCGCTTTCCTTGACAATTGCCCAGGAGTGAAATCGTTCACGAAGAACTTCTTTGCGGTCGGATTCAAACTTGACTATGTAAAAGCTGACGGGGATATCTCCACATACACTCCAGATTTCATCGTGAAGACTGATGATGGAAACCTTTGGATCATCGAGACCAAAGGACGCGAGGAGCTTGATCTTCCGATGAAAATGGCAAGGCTCAAGCAATGGTGCGATGATTTGAACCGAGTTCAATCGGCCATCAAGTACAGCTTCATCTATGTCCCACAAGACGAATATGAGAAGGCCCACCCAAAGACCTTCGCTGAGCTTGAAGCGGTTTTCAAAGAGTTCCGATAAGGAGTGTTCGGACGTCCGAACACCCTTTAAGATCGGTTTTGGAAGCCAACGCCGAACAACGAATCTCTTTCGTTCGTCTAGTTTATTGTGCTTATTTGCGGGACAGATTGAACCGATAAGAGCATAATAGACCTATGAGCAGGCAGAAAACAAAGGAGCACCCGAAGCGCACGGCGACCGAACTCGCATTGCGTCAGACCAAGTTGTCTTCGAGTTTCTTGCTCAGAGCCGAGGATATCAAGGGGACGACGCCCGCCGCCGCGACCAAGGCACTCGCAAGACTCGCCAAGCAAGGGGTTCTCACCCGAGTGGGCAAGGGCCTGTATTACGCGCCTAAAGACACCCTCCTTGGGAAGAGCAGGCCGTCTGACATGGCTATCGCGATGAAGACGCTTGAAGGCAAGACCAGGCCGACCGGAGCATCAGCAGCGAACCTTTTGGGACTGAGCACTCAATTACCCGCGAGACCGCAACTCGTCGCGTTTACGAGCAACAAGCCAAAGAACACAGGTGTTGCTCGATTAAGACTTCGACGTGGTACAAGACCGCATCCACTCCCAACGCTAGAAGGGGCACTTCTCGAATTCATCAGGGAACGAGGGAAGTCCGCCGAGACCAGCGCAATGGAAAGCTATCGTCGGCTCAGACACTTGTTTAAAGACCAGCTCCAAATGGATCGGTTGCGAGAACTGCGCGAGGTTGCGCTTGAAGAGCCGCCGCGAGTTCGGGCAATGCTTGGAGCCATGTTCGCTTATGCCGAGTTACCACAGGCCCTTTGGGAGCCTCTCAAGGCATCATTGAATCCGCTCACCAAGTTCGATTTCGGTTTGTTCGCTGAACTCCCGAACGCACAGGAGTGGCAAGCCAAAGTAAAACTCTCGTAAAATTGATGGTTGCAGATATAGCGTATATACGTCATAATAAGAGTATGAGCACAATGAACGAGAACCGAGTCGGCCCATCCGATATCGCCCCTGAGGAACAATCTGGCTTAGAACGAATGCTTTCAGGAGAGGTTCGACCTGTGCTGTTGACGAGCGGTGGGGACGTCATTGAGCTACCCAAGGCAATCAACGATCTCTTTGTTTCAGTGGTTCAAGCGATGAAGCAAAAGCAAGCCGTGTTCCTCATGCACGAAGATGAAGCGTTTACAACACAGGCTGCCGCCAACTATCTAGGTGTCTCGCGTCAATATCTGGTTCGGCTTCTAGAGGAAGATAAGATTCCGTTCCACCACGTTGGAACTCACCGAAGGGTGTTCTTCAAGGACCTGGTGAAGTTTCAGCGCGACCGAAGCAAGACGCGCAAAGCAGGGCTTGATAAGATGACCGAGGACTTAGTTGGTGCCGGAGTCTACGACCGATACGTCGATCTCACTCGGCCTGAGGGCGAATAGCCCTCAATGCGAGCAGATTTCCCGGTCGTTCTTGATGCTTGCGTCCTTGCAGAGGCCGCCGTCTCAGATCTCTTCCTTCGGCTCTCCGAAGCGCCTAGGCTCCTATTGCCAAGATGGTCAGAAGCCATATGGGAAGAAACTCACAGAACGTGGGTAGAGAAGTTTAGTTGGGACAAAAGCCTTGCAGAATCTCGTATTCAGGCGGCGACAGGGTTCTTTCCGGAAGCAATGATCGAGGGGTTCGAGCACCTCATTCCGAAGTGTGAAAACCATCCGAAAGATCGGCACGTCCTTGCCGCCGCAATCCACTCAAAGACTGAAACAATTGTGACGTTCAACGTCAAGGACTTCAAACCGGAAGCTCTTGCGCCATGGGGAATCACCGCCGCGCACCCAGCCGACTACCTGAAAGTTTTGTTTGACCACGACCAGGCGGCCGTAACCAACGCCCTTCACAGCATGGCGTCTAAAGCACAGCGCACGGTTCCCGAAATCCTTGGTCGTCTCGCATGGTACGTCAAGCCTTTTTCCGAATATGTCTCGGCAGAATTTGCCTCAGATCTGCCTGATATTTCGCCCCAAGCGTGGCGGCGCTAATCTTTCGGCATCTTGCCATCGCGGCGGAGAGAACAGAAGGCACCATCCTCACCGATAATGACGTGATCGAGCACCTCGATATCGAGGAGCTTGCCCGCCTTCTTTAAATTCTCCGTCACCTGAATGTCTTCGAGGGAGGGCGTCAGGTCTCCGGAAGGGTGATTGTGCGCAAGAATGATGGAGGCCGCGTTCGCCAGAATCGCCGCTTTGAAGACCTCACGCGCCGAGATAATCGCGCAGTTCAGAGTTCCGATGCTCACGGTGTGAATGCCGATGATTCGGTTCTTCACATCCATCATCAGCGTGACAAAATGCTCACGGTCTTCATTTTCTAGGTAGCGACAGAGAATTTGCGCAGCATCGCTAGGAGTATCAAGCTGTGGACGCTCGATGCCCGACTCACGAACCAGCTGAACTCGAAACACCGGTGGCATGAGTGCCTCCTCTGAACTTTGCTTTGCAGTTTCAAAATCACTCATAAACCCCCTCAAGTCGATAGCCTTTCAAGGGGTATGCAGTCCAAGAGGCGTTGAGTGCGCTAAGGAATCTGACTCGAATGCCCAGGGTGTTCGGACGTCAGAACACCTTGATTCAGCTTCGGATTTCTTTCGACGGTGAGCTTGGAGGCTCCGCTCCTTGGAACGGGCAGGAGTGTCTGAGGACTTTCAATCCCTCGGTTTTCCGGTCAGGAACTGCCTACTCTTCAGAACCAGACGCTCTTGGCCGGTGCTGACATTCGGGCTTGCAGACGGCATTTCCCATGTCAAATTCTCCAAATCGTGCCCGTAAAGCATGAATGACCGCAAATTGACCACCTCTTGTGGCTCATGGCCTTCCCGAACGCAAGGGGCACCCCCACTTCCGCGCCTACGGCTTGTGCAGTCAAGGTAATTCCCCACCCCATTGCATTCGGTCGTCGCAAAAGCCATTTCCAAGGGTGCTCGCGGGCAATCAAGCTCTAGAGCTAACTCAACTGGAGGAATTTATGACAACAGAAAAAAGCAACCGACTAGAAGCCCTTGCAAACATCAGCCTCGGAGGCAAGAAACCCATCTGGAGAAGAGTAGGCGTGGCATTCCCGCTGAAAAACCGAGAAGGATTCTCCCTCAAATTGGAGCTCCTCCCGATTCCAAGGAGCGGAGCCTTTGAATTCATCCTTGTCGAGCCGAACCCCAAAGAACCTCACAAGAAGTAACTTTCGCCGGGACTTGACCTGGTCACTCGGGTCAGGTCCCTTTTATCCAAATCGCGCTCACCGTTTGCCAACCTCGAAATGAGTCCGCGTCTTGTCGGTTTCTCAGCGGGGTGAAGAAACCGAAAGCCTACGAACTTTTCTTAAAGGAGACAAACATGACCAAGACAATCGAACAATCAAGCACTGGACGACGTGGCCCGCCATCAAAACGGCTGAAGCAAAGAGCCTCTTCAGGCAGACATGGGAGCAACAACCCACTTTCTAGGAGGCAATCCATGAAGACCGAAGACGCAAAAGAACTCATTGACCAGCAGATTCAGAGCCTCAGTGAGGCCCTCGATTCCGGCAAGAGCGACCAGCTCGAATCATTTCTTTCCACCATGGCCAGGTTCCACAAATACAGCTTCGGCAATATGCTTCTCATCATGGCTCAGAGTCCAGATGCAACCAACGTCGCTGGATTCCACACTTGGAAGTCTCTTGGCCGATTCGTCAAAGCCGGTGAGAAAGGAATCGCTATTCTCGCACCGATGGTCTTCAAGACCGATTCACGCGACGTACAACCCCAACCAGAGCCAGCAAAAGGCGATGATGAAGACCGCACCGTGAGATTCCGAGTGGTCTACGTTTTCGACGTCAACCAGACAGACGGCGAACCCCTCCCAGAATTCGCAAAAGCCGTTGGCGACCCCGGAGACTATGCCGAAAGACTACGAAACCTTGTCCGGCAACTCTCCATCGAACTTGAATATTCCGAACAACTCGGTGGAGCATTCGGTGTCTCAAAAGGCGGCACAATCGTGATTCAGCAGGGCCTTGACCCCGCCCAGGAGTTCACCACGCTAGTCCACGAACTCGCACACGAAATCCTTCACCACGGCGAGAACCGTGCGGGAACCACCAAGACAAGCCGTGAGCTTCAAGCCGAGGCCGTCGCGTTCGTGGTTGCCCAGGCCGTCGGGCTTGACACCGGAACCGCCAGCTCCGATTACATCCAACTCTATCGCGGTGACAAAGACCTTCTTTGCCAGTCCCTGGACGCCGTTCGCAAGGCATCTCACATCATCCTAGACGGCATCGCCTGAAAGGGCGGTGTCTTTCTATGCCGGCAATAATTCCACGTTGTGCTTCTCGACAAAGCCAACCGAGAGAGCATCCGCAAGCCAGAGTGCGTGGCCAGCAAAGCTGTCACGACTCCGGCAACCCTCAGCGCATCTTAGAACGCTCATTCGGCTCGCGGCAATCCCCTTGAACCGGTTGTTTGTTTTCTCACGATTGGACGAAGAAACAAAAACCTATTCAAGGAGATATATTATGGAAACACAACGTGCAAAATTCAATCTAGGGCAAACATATATGACCCCCGGCGCAATGGACGCCCTCTTCCCAGGAGACATCCTCGCTGCTCTACGGCAACACTCGCGGGGAGATTGGGGAATTGCTGGCAAAGCCGACCGTGAAGCCAATGACCAGGCCCTTATCGAGGGAAGCAGAATCTTTTCAGTCTACAAGGACCACTTTGGCGTTAAGTTCTGGATTATTACCGAGGCCGACAGGGCTTCTACGACCGTGCTACTCCCAAGCGAATACTGAATCAGCCCTTTTGGGCTTTTTCATCCCGGCGGCGGCGGTCGAGAATCTCTTTGAGACTTGGCCCGGAATCCACCAAGTCCAGAAACTCTTCTGGGATAGCGAGGTAAAGCGAGGGGTGCCGCTCCCTGAGGCGTCTGGCAAGCTCATGAGTCGGCTCACGGAGCTTGAGAATTTCTCGGTCGCGAGTGACTAAGGCAAACGCGCAGGAGTGAATCGCAAGGTCCAGATATGGAGCGTCGGCAGGGTCAGGCGGAAAGTCAAAAACTTTGGGAACTCGCTCGACAAACATGGCCGTTCGGTGCAGATGATGAAAGAGCGCCTCGACTCGTTTGGGTGTAATGCCAGGGAGTTTGGCTTGCAACCAAGGCATCGACAGGACATAGCGAATTTCGTCGAGGACATATTTGCTTGTCAAGAGTCGGTCCGGCCCCTTGAGCATGTGAGAGAAGCACTGATATGCGGCACCTGGGGAGGCGACCGCTTGGACGAACACATTGCAATCAAAAACAGACAATCTCACGGCTGACCTCCATTCAAGCGCTCTTTCCGCGCACGCTTTATTGCCGAGTGCAAGATGGCCTCGATTTCTGGGGACTCTAATTCAAAATGCGCCTGGTGTATCTCCCGAATAACTTGCAAAACGGCTTTGGCAGCTTGACTAGGAGGAAAACCTTGATTGACCAGGGGTGATGGTTGGGGTTCGTATTTTCTTCTTCTTCTCATGCTTAACTTAGATGATTCAGCACGGAGTCAGATTCAAAAACCAGTGTTCGGACGTCCGAACACCCAGCCTGTAGAAACCTGCGTCTTTACGAGGGTGTGCCCCGTCTTCACTTATTGGGTTGACAGCGGAAATCATTCGGGTTCAAATCACTCGATGAGAAAGCTATTCAACCGAAGGAGCAAAATGGCCCGAGGAAGAAAACCAACAACCGGACGAACCGTGACCCCAGCTGGCGTCACCTTTGAACCCGGAGTCCTAGAGTATCTCGAAGTTCTGCGCGACCGTGAGGAACGTTCCCGCAGTTGGCTCATCAACCGGATGGTGAAAGACCACGCCGCGAATTCTGGAATCGACATTGCCGCGCTGGCATCAAAACAAGCACCACAAATGACGAGTTGATTTGAATCAGAGCGAAACCGAAAACCATATTGGAGCACTGACAGGAGCGCAAGTCTTTCAAGGCTATGCCCCGCCAACGTCGAGCACCACCTATACGCCGAACCAGTTTTTCGACGTGGTGCTTCCCCGTGCGTCCCGTGGTTGCCTTCGGCTAGTCGCTTACTTAATTCGGAAGACACTCGGT
>JAYUOQ010000502.1:0-2652 GCA_043760685.1 Armatimonadota bacterium
TCCTTATCTTTACGATTTCAGGCTCACTCTTGCCGACGGAGACAATAACCTTGATGAAGTTAAAGGATATTTTGGAGTCCGAGAAATAAAGATTGCGAAAGATGAAAACGGCATTAACCGAATGATGCTCAACAATGTCCCGACCTTTATGTTCGGTCCCTTAGATCAGGGCTTCAACCCCGATGGATTGCATACTTATCCAACCGAAGATTGCTTCCTTTTTGACCTCAAAGCGATCAAGGGTTACGGTTGCAACATGCTTCGCAAGCACATCAAAGTAGAGCCGGAACGTTACTACTATGCCTGCGACAAAATGGGATTGATGGTGTGGCAAGACATGCCCAGCATGTCTGAGCAACCGTTCCTCAATAAGCAAGCGTTCGAAGGTGAGTTATCTCGGATGATCGAAACTCACTGGAACCATCCAAGCATTGTGATGTGGGTTCCCTTTAATGAAGGATGGGGACAATACGACACGGAACGCATCACGGCTTATGTCCAACGAAAAGACTCGACTCGCCTCGTCAACAATGCATCTGGCTGGACGGACAAAGGAGTCGGATCGGTCAGTGATATTCACGTCTATCCGGGGCCAGGTGTTCCAGATATTGATGCAAAGCGTGCTGCAGTTCTCGGTGAATTTGGCGGTCTTGGTTTGCCAGTCACTGGCCATACGTGGCTTGATAAGGGCAACTGGGGCTACGTCAAATACAATTCCGCAAAAGACGTTACCGATGCTTACGTTGACCTGCTCACTAAGATGCGAAGCCTCATTCCACTCGGACTTTGTGCGGGCGTTTATACCCAAACAACGGACGTCGAAGTGGAAACCAACGGTTGGTTAACTTATGACCGACAAGTGTTTAAGATTGACCAAAAGCGAGCAAGAGAAGCAGCGCTTAAGCTGTATTCCTCATCTGATTCTATGAAGTTTCTGGTAACCCCAGCCGGAACAACTGGGGCGGCATCGAAGTACGTTATCACTAAACCGACGGGCAATTGGATGGGAGTCAAGTTTGACGATTCAAATTGGATTGATGGAGTTGGACGTTACACCAACGAAAAGCCAAAGGTTGTTCACACGGATTGGAATATCGCCAACAAGGATATTTGGGTTCGTCGAGAAGTTATGTTGGACTCTGTTCCTGCGGCGGCAAAGCTATTAATATTTCACGATGACGATGTTGAGGTTTATATAAACGGTGTTATGGCAGTTACACGGAAGAATTGGACCACCGGCTTTATTGTCTGCGACATCACTCCCGAAGCCCGAAGAGCGCTTAAGAAGGGCAAAAATGTGATTGCAATGCACTGCAATTCGACGAAGGGTGGTCAGCACTTAGACGTTGGATTAGTTGCGGTCAAATAATGGGGCGGTAACCGTTGTAGGAAAACGATTTGTTCCTCACTGAAATGTAAACTTGGATCATGCTATTGATGGTCGTAGAAACATTTGAGGAACGTAATCTCATTCGAGTTCGGGATCGATTTCAAACCAAGGGTCGGTTAATGCCAGATGGGTTGAATTACGTGACTAGTTGGATGGCAAGTGACGGGACAAAGTGCTTTCAATTGATGGAGACATCATCTGAAGAATTGCTGAACGTTTGGGTGAGCAATTGGAGCGACATTGTGAGTTTTGAAGTCGTTCAGATCGAAACGTCTGCCGAATTCTGGGACCGTTTCAACTTAAACAAGGTGTAACTAATTGATTCTCTTTTGAGGCGATGCCTCGATTCCCGTTATATTTGGCGTAGAATGCATGCAATGGGTCCATTTGAACGAGCGATTTACTTTGGCGATGTCTCGCAAATGGTGAAGGAAGTCGATCCAAACCAGGAAGAGCAACTTCCAGAAACCCAAAATGACGTTCTTGCGGCCAAGCGTATATGGGAGCTTGATCCTTCGGAAGCTAATGGAAAGGCTTACGTTTCGGCATTGCGCCGATGTTCGCATTACGACGAAGCAGACGCCTTCGCCCTCAAGCATTTGAAGATTAAGCCCAAATTTACGATTTCGGAAGGATTTTAGAAATTCCTTGCTCGCAACATAATTTGTCTGGCATGCTCGAACACACATTCGGTTAGCGGATTCCAATCGTAATAGATTCCTGGTAACTCGTCCATGGTCACCAGTTGGCGTCCCAGGGATTCTTCAGGCATCGATATTTCACCCAGCGATACGACTTGCCCAACATACACGTCGGCCCAGCGCACCTCGCCCTTTTCGCAGATTTTGTAGCACCCGATGTACTGAACGCAATCCACTTCGGCGCCAGCCTCTTCAATTGCTTCCCTTTTGACCGCTTCAATCGAAGACTCAAACGCCTCGACGCGACCAGAGGGGATACACCAACCGCGGTCACCAATATTGCATAAGAGTACGTTCTCTCCATGCCACGGAAAGAGCAGTGCGGCAAAAGCTCTCAGAGGGGCTTTATAGGGCGCCGGAAAGAACTGAAGCGATTGACGACCATATGTCCCAGGCGGAAACTTTTTTACCGCCAAGTTAAGACCTTCCCTAAGATGTTGCTCTGAAGGAAGGCACCAAACTTGCGGCTATCGTCCGAATGATTGAGGTTGTCCCCCATTACATAAATTCGACCCTCGGGCACAACGTATTGATCCTTGTCAATTGGCCAATTCAGTGGTC
>JAYUOQ010000503.1:0-6705 GCA_043760685.1 Armatimonadota bacterium
GCATTGGTTCCGGTTCAGATTCTATCAAACGTAAGTGCCCTTTTAATTTTATCGGGAAAAACATGCTCCAGCCTCACTGTTTCGCACAAAGTTAGTGCGAAATGTTAGGTTTTATGGTCGCACATCATAAGAACAAACATGGCTGGTAAAGGTTCCCGTTTTCTGAAATCCCCGTGAAGGGTCAATGGTGGATGAATTTGATCCAAGATGGAACGATGTCAGGCAGGAATTGTATCGTAACCCAGGCGCCTACAATCAGTAGCCAAAAACTCGCAGCCAGCAGCGGATAGCGCAAGTAACACTTCGTCTCTTTCTTGCCCTGCTTATAACTCACGATGAAGAATATTGCGGACAAGAGTGCGGCAAAGGGAAGCGCGAATCGTCCAGCGAGGAGGGAGAATGTCGCGATCTTACAGTAAGCAAACGCGAGGCGACCGAGTTTGTTTTCTTGCGGGGCTGGTGCTGTTTCTTCCGGCTTCACTTTCTACCTATGATTGGGACCTAGTTCATTATGGCGGTGCCACTGTTCAAGAAGACAACACAATCCTTGGTTCATTTGTTTATGAGTTCTGACGCCTTAGTCGAAACTTCCGCCACCAATAATGAACCAAGCTCCAAAATAAATGAAGACATAGAATAGGAACAGCCCTGCTATCCAAAGGCATGTCAGTATAACGAAGCGCATAAGAGTCATGTCATCGGAACCTTTACGAAAAAGCTCCTCATTCCCAACGCAAGGTCCTGAAATACCATGTTTCAATTCATTAGGTTTCATTGATGGTTTAGATGAAGAAGGCTCTCCGGCTCCGCATCCTTCGCACCATGTCGCTCCAATTGGAATGGCGAAACCGCAATTTGGACACGGTACGGTCGTTGCCGATTGAACAGAAGAATTGAAGTGATTTTCCATTTCAGTGGCGTCCTGATCGCATATTATAGGCAATTAAGCAGAATCCGGAGACGATCGATAGGCCAGCGACAGCTAAGCTTTCACCAAAATAGGTTCCGTTACTGGCAATGCATCCTGCATTAACCGCAAATGGGACAATCGCAAATGATAGAACTATCCAGGCATAGTGGATCGGATATTTCCCAGTTGATCGAACGATATTTGTTCCGCAGGTTGCACACCAAGTTGTCCCATTCGGGATCACATTTTTACAATAAGGGCAGCTATCGATTCTTTGAGGATCTTCTGGTTTCACTTCGATCTCCACTTGATGAAAGCATAACCCAACAAACCTCCAATCGCGACCACCGCCAATCCATAACCAGTGTTCAATACAAATAGGTGATTGGAGGCTGCGTCCGCAATCGCATAAGTGAGGATACAGCCACCACAGACCGCAAGGGGAGTTCCCACCACTATCGCAAGAATCAAAACAATTAGGTTCAGAGCTCTCTGATTCTTTGCAAGTCGAACTTGGTCCAATTGAACTTGTTGTCTTTTCGCACAACTTGGACACCATGTCGCTCCAATTGGAATGGCGAAACCGCAATTGGGGCAAGGAACTTGAGTCGGCGGATCAGATTTCGTCATTGCCTACTTGCGTAGCTCCGGTAAATGAGCAAAGCAAAGCCTGCTACGACGGATATTATCGTGACAATTAGCGACGCAAGGGCCACATGCCAATCGGAAAGCACACATCCACCACATGCACCAATCGGGACCAAGCAAAACAATGACCAATACCACAACCATTGAAATCGCTTTTCGTTCTTGATATCGTCATCAAAAGATATGTTGTTCTTGTTGTAGCCACACTTGGGGCACCAGTTGTTGTTGGTAAGGGTGACGTTTTCACAGTTGGGGCAGGATTCTCCGGATGGTGCAGGCGGAATTTCAAACATTTGAAGGTCCCTATGCACTTCTTAACGGGAAAAGTGTTCGTTGGGTTCCAGGAGCTACTGTCGACCCTTGATACCGTTGTAGAGGAGAATTCCTAAGCCGAAAATAATCGACAGACATTGAATTCCAAGTGTCACAATCATGAACATCGGTCCAACATCTCCTTTGCCTGTGGAGACCGCACTGCTATTGGCATATACGAGGCACCCTCCACAAGAGGCGATTGGGACGAGAATAAACAAGCTGAGAAACCAGACCCAAGAAAATCGATATCGACCTCGATAGTTGTTACTGATGTTCGCTGGTGGGGAGCCGTAGCCGCAACTGGGACACCAATTTGTGTTGACTTGAATCAGCTTCCCGCAATTAGGACAAGGTTCGCCTTCTAGTTCGGGTGGAATGGACATCTCTGCTCCTCTCTTTGAAGTTTAGACGAATGAATCAAGGCTTTCGACGTCGATCTTCGTAGTCAATCATGACAAGTACAAGAAAGATGATTCCCGATAACCAACCAAAGTAGTAGGTCAATTGGCCCTGGAATATGCCCGGTACGCAACTTCCGCACATGGCAACTGGAGACAAAAGGGAGGTAAGAATCAACCACCAAGGGTTAATCTTTGGCTTTTGGTATTCCGAAGCTTTTTCGATCAATTCACCACAACTTGGACACCATGATGTGGCGTCTAAAATTTGCTTGTTACACTTGGGACATTCCTTAAATTCTGCCAATTAGCCCTCCCGATTTGAGTCGATTTCACGGCGATAGAATTCGCCAACGATTAACAGAATTGCAATAAAAAAGCAACTGAAACCAAGTATGCCGATGTAGGAATCTCCATTATCGTGCAGAACCAAATAGCCGGTACAACCTAAGATGGCGGCGAATGCAAATGGGACATTCGACCTTTTTCTTTTCGGCTTTGGTGGACATTCAAGAGATTCACCACATGATTGGCACCATCGGTCTTTAGAAGCTAAGTCGCCTCCGCAATGTTGGCATTTGAATGTCTTACCGCTCATCTCTTCCTCGTCAGTAAGTCTATACAATTGACAATGAGGACAATAAATCCCGCAACAACGGAAAATGCTTCTGTGGCCAAAGCGAATCCCATGGCATTGCTAGACACATCGAATAGGAAGCATCCGCCACATGCCGCTAGGGGCACGATAAAGAGGAGGGTGAAAACGAGCCACCAACTAACTGGAGGTGGTGTAGTGTACTTCGGAACCCTGTTAGATCGGTAGCCACAGCCAGGACAATAGGGTGCGCCAATAGCTACCGGCTTGTCGCAATTCGGACAATCTATATCGCCCATTATTTTGACCTCCATGAGGCAAACCCTTTCCAAACCAGGATGACCACGAGAGATACCGTCACGACGTAACTCGCCAGGACGGCAAAAACGAAAACGTGCTCGATGAAATTTCCCGTGATGAGAATCATACAACCTCCAAAGCATGCCAAAGGGATGCCAATAGCTAGCATTAGGAGGAAGATAATGATGGTTCCTACATTCCAATCGATTTCCTTGACTGGCACTTTCTTAGGTTGGGATGCAACGACTTTTTGTCGTAGGGCGCAATGTGGACACCAATCGGCTCCCGCCGGAATGGACATTCCGCAATTGGGGCAAGGTGCTTCGCTCATCCCTTCCTCTTCAGCGTTAACATCACCAAATTGGTAAGGATCATCACAATTCCAACCGCTATGGAATAGAAGTCAATATTGAGGGGAATGCTGAGCCACTTCATATCGCCATAATTTCTTCCATCTGTGGTCAGCCAGATAAGACATGTGCCGAATGTCGCAAGAGGAATTAGAAAAATCATTACTGTAATGAGTTTCCAGTCAAATGGAACACGTTTTGGCTTACCGTCTTTGCTGCCATATCCGCATTTTGCGCAGTAGCTGGCTCCTCCAGGCAGGTTAGTGTGGCAATTTGGACACGTCGCTTCCTCAATCACCTTTCGCCTCCAATTTAGGTTTGACGAACAAATAGATGCCAACGGCAAAGAGCCCTAAACAAGCTATTTGAGCAGTATTGATTCCATTCGAGGGCCCCACTGATTCCCGAAAGAATTCGATGATGAATCGACTTGCCGACCAGAGCACCAAATAAAGCGGAAAGACGCGAACTCGATCTCGACCCCACCAAACGACCCCGAAGATCAATGCCGCGCTTGCAGCCAAATAGAACTGGGTTGGATGTCGCATAGCATCGTGACTATTTACCGCCCAAGGAAGTGTGCAAACCTTGCCAAAGCAACAGCCGTTGAACCAACATCCGATGCGACCAAAGAATTCGCCAGCGGGCAGCGCCACCGCCCAAAGCGGTCCAGTCGAGGTCCGAATTCCCATCTTGCGCTTGGTGATTTCAACCGCAATCCACCCACCGATGACTCCGCCAAGGATCGTTCGTCCACCATTCGATGGATCAAATAATGAAGCATAGTTTCCTCCTTCCGCGAGCCGTTCTACCAAGCGCGAGAGGAGAACTCCTGCCACGGCTCCAATCAAAACGATTCTCGACATCCCGTCGGTAGCCAACTTTCGCCGCTTCGCCTCATGCCAATAAAGGAATGCGCCAACGGCGTAACCAAGTGCATTAAAGATTGAGCCGATAACGACGGGATTCATACCATTCGGAGGGTGGATTTCCGGCTAGGGAAGTCCTCAGCATCTTCAAAGAGCCATCGCCAGCAGAATGAATACCGGCGGGGATCTTCTTCAAAAGTACCTACGTGAACGCAGCACTGTCGGATTCGAGCTTCATGAAACGTATGAGAATCCATGAACATCTTGACCGTCACTCGGAACGTCTTCATTGCCATGTTCTCTAAAAGTCTTTCTTCGCCTCCAAATGCCTTCCAGATTCCGCCCATGAGGTCGGTCAGACCGGGAACACAGTCACACATTTTGAACAAGTCTCCCGCCACCTGAAGCGAAGAAGCCCGTTGTTGTTCGCTCAAAATTCGCTGCAACGTTCCATCTTTGATCATTGTCTTCAATGAATCATGAACGTTCTCAAAAGAGATCGAATTCGAGGCCAAGTGAATCCACTTTTTCAACTCATCTCGTCCAATCAACGAAACCAGCGAATTCCACGCGCCCTTATCGTCCTGAATGAAGTAAGCGATATCACAGCAGTCCTTGTGGGAGCAGGGAAGCGGAATAAAGTCGTTTGGCTTTCCGGTTCGTCGGATAACCCCGGTCGGAGTGATCCGGTCGAGCGGGTCAATGCCGCTGTTTCGTCCCGATCCAAACACTGGTTGTAATGCCAATCCCGAACAAAAAGGTGTTGCTAGCCCAAGCTGAAACAGTTCCTCAATCTCGTCATCATTCACACCTTTTTTGAGGGTCGCCACGAGAGTGATGAAGATCTTGTTATCATTCAAAACTCTGAGTGTGTCGAGCTTCTCTTGGGCAAGCGGGGCAGCGCGAAGATGCTCATACGTCGAATCGCGTAGTCCATCGAATTGGAGGTACACCTCAACTTTGCTTCGATGATGATGCAAGAATTTCTGGAATTTCTTGTCTTTCAGAATTCTTCGTCCGTTGGTATTAAGCAAAATCCTTGTAACCGGACGCTTAACCAACTCCTCGATCAATTCTTCGAGGTCCCGCCGCAAAGTTGGCTCTCCACCGCTGAGCATCACTACGCTTATTCGTCCACCTTCCCGTTCGATCATCGTATCCACTGTGTGTAACAGTTCGGGCAAAGATGGCTTCTCGGTCTGAGGCGCCGGTGTGCCTGGCTCTAATGCAGTGGCATAGCAGGTCGGGCACTTATAGTTACAGTGCTCGGTTAAATTCAGCAACAGGATGCAAGAGTGCTGTCCATGACTTGCGGGAAGCCCTTCCCGATATCCATCGGGGAAACCGGCAAAATTATCCGCCCGATCAGGGGTCATGGTTAATGTTGGGGTTTGCCATCCGGATCGGGATCGCCAGATTTCGGCATCTTCTTCGTAGAGGCTTTCCGTCTCACCATGCTCGTGGCAGTATCGACGCATCCATATCGAGCCAGAATGGCTCACCAGCATCGCGTCAACAAAGACATTTGGATCGTCGGATCGTACGCCGCCTTTAGCAATGCATTGCGGGCAAACACTGCGTGTGTATTCTTCGATCGTGTAGGTTCTCGGGGCGATGGTTGCCTTCATGCGGTTACTGTGACTAACTTACTTTATTTAGCCATAAGTTCCGCATATTCTTTGGCGAAATGTGTTGCAACCCGCCGATTACGTCCCTCGTAATTATTGGTGTGGATGCAAAAAGCAGACACATAACATGCAATGGCGCAGGGTTATGCCCAAAGGCTTTTTGATCAAAAGCATGTACTACGCACAACTAAATACAGGAGACTTTGCTCTCCGCTTCTGGTGGGTTCTCATTCCCATCGTATTCATCGTATTCTTTAAGCCAATCCTTCGGCTCTTCTTGGGAATGGTCATCGTTCCGGAAGACAAGATCGGCCTGGTTACCAAGAAATTCGTCCTCATCGGTTCGCATCGCGAACTCCCGGATGGCAGAATCCTCGCGACAAATGGAGAAGCCGGTATCCAAGCTGAAACCTTGGCTCCTGGTCTCTATTGGATGATGTGGCCATGGCAGTATTCGGTCTCAATGGAACCTTTTACGGTCATTCCTGAAGGGAAGGTCGGGCTCGTTCTCGCCAATGACGGTCATGAACTGCCAACCGGAAACATTCTCGCCCGAAAGGTCGAATGTGATAACTTCCAAAATGCTTCAGTCTTCCTTGATCGACAAGGACAAAAAGGACGCCAGACGCACCTCTTGACCTCAGGTACTTACCGTATCAACCGGCTCGCGTTTACCGTATCGTTGGCTGACA
>JAYUOQ010000504.1:0-6704 GCA_043760685.1 Armatimonadota bacterium
GTCTCGGCCTCCGTTGAACGGCAGCCACCTGGTTTCTGCTAACTTCGAGTCTGGCATTCTGAGCACATACGTCGACCAACCAGAAAAACACTTATCAAACTCTTGCTGGCACCGGGTAACCGAGTCCCAAGATTGAACCTCTTGATAACGAGCCTTCGCTTCTTCTTCAGAATGCTCCAATTCGCCCATTCCTATCATTGCCCACTCGGGAGTGACCGCAACTTCCCGGCACATTGATAGAATGCTCTGACCAACATCAGACGGCTTCCAGTCTAATTTTTCGATGGGAACAGCGGAAACATAGCGGAAAAACTCCGATTCCATGTTTGACGTCACTGTTACAATCTGCGATTGAATGTTCACTCATAAATTGTACCGAGTAGTATTCCGATTCAAAATGGTAAACTTGGATTACCTTTACAGGAGGTGTTTGACTATGAAGACAGGAATCACAATTGCTAAACCAACACCTCGATTTGTTATCCTTTAAGCGCGCAAGCCTAAGGACCCTTACTAAGAACAAAAAAGTAAAGAAATGATTTTTAAAGAACTCGAAACAGACCAAGATTGGTCCGAAGCCATTGCGCTCCGAAATATTTACAACTGGACGCACCCCGGCAGTATCGCCGAGGCTAGATCGTTCCACGAACGGACAAAAAAAGATCGCATCGATATCCGCTATGCCGGACGTATCGACAACGAGATTGTCTTCTATGGCAGCGTCATGCTGAACAAGAACGCAGGGGATGGCACCTACTGGTTAACCCTTTCCTTCGATCCCAAGACAGATCGATCTCATGACATTTTCACCGAAGGTGTTCAGGAGGCCGAGAAACGAATCAGAGAATTCGGTGGAAAGCGGTCGATGTACGAGTCACGCGGCGAGTACACCTGGGAGAAAGGAATCCTCGAGCAGAACGGTTTCACGCCCGACATGAAGTTTCCCTACTCTTGCCTCGAAGTGGACGGGTGCCCGTGCGATCTCCACCCCAGCGTTCTTTCTTTCGCGGAATATCTCAAGCTGAACCCAGACGACGGGTTGCATAAAATCTGGCGTCTCGAAATGGATATTGCCGCGGACCTGCCGTTGCCGTTTCCGTTCGTCGAAACCCCGTTTGAGACCTACTCAAATTTCATTCTCGACCCCGAAGTGGATCTCGAATGTAAATTTCTTGTGTTCGAAGACGGGGAACTAAAAGGCATGACTCAGCTGTGGCCGTCTCAAATCAATCCCAAACTAGCAAGTACGGGTCTCACCGGCGTTCGTCGACCGTATCGACGGCAAGGTGTGGCAACCAGAGCCAAACGACATTCGACCGCTTGGGCGAAACAACAAGGCATCGAGAAAATCTTCACCGACAATGAAGAAAATAATCCGATGTATCAACTGAATCTTCAGCTTGGATTTCGGCACATGTTCGACTATGAGGTTTACTCAAAGCCGTGCTAATCGACACCCACTGCCATATCCAAAATCCGGAGAACTTCGACAATCCGGACCAGGTTGTGGCGGATGCCCTTGCGGCAGGGGTCGAGAAAATCGTCGTCGTTGGGTGTGAACCCAACGACTGGCGAACAGTAACTGAGTTCATTGAGAAACACGAAAACGTCTTCGGCATTTGCGGGTGGCACCCCAATTACACCGCCGAATATGACCCAATCGAACTTCCAAAACTGATCAAAGTCTTAAGGCATCCGAAGATACTCGCGCTTGGGGAAATTGGACTGGACTACCATTGGGACTATTCTCCTCACACCCTCCAAATCCAAGCCCTCAAAGACCAACTTCGGGTCTCCGAAGATTACAACAAACCGGTCGTTTTCCATGCTCGAGAAGCCTATTCGGACCTTCTCGATATCCTTGAAAAGGTTCCACCCCGAAAGTATCTTTTTCACTGCTTCACTGGAACAAAAGATGAGGCAAGGCGAGCCCTGAGGCTCGGCGCATGGTTTGGGTGCGATGGTCCCATTACTTACAAAAAGGCTGACGAATTGAGAGAAGTCTTTCAGTTCATTCCGGTGCACAAAATTGTATTAGAAACCGACAGTCCTTACATGTCGCCCGAACCAAATCGTGGGAAGCCAAATACGCCGGCAAACATTCCCATTATCAACAAAAAGCTAGCCGAGCTACATGGGATGACCGAGGAAGAAATGGCGGACCAAACTACGTTGAATGCAAAAGATTTCTTTGGATTCTAGATTTTGACTGTCGGGGTTGGAACCACCGATATTGGATAGCTTCAAAGTCTAGTAATCATTGAGGGCAGTAAGGACAGATATCGGGTTATAGTATTCGGACAAATGGGTTATTAATCCATTTTCTACTTTCGCAACCCACAATATGTCCGATGAGTACTCGTTTCTTGTCGACTTAAAGATCGAAAATTCGGTGTATTGCAAAAGAAATCCGGCTTCGGTTTGGGTAATTGACATCGACTCAATTCTGTGCGCTTCTGTGAACTCTCCAATAGCATTCAAGAATCGGGCCATGCTCTCTCGACCATCAAGGTGTTTCGTGTGTCCCTCTGGCGCGAACGGAAACTCGACCTGAATATTAGTCGCGTAAATCTGAAGGTTGAGCTGGTCCATTGCCTTTCCAACATTTTCCGCATGGAGCAAAGCAAGATTCATCAGCCCATATGTTACCAAGATAATCTGCCTTGCTTTTAGGAGAGAAATTTCTGATTCAACAGGATTTCAGAACCTAAAGTTTGCCCGGCAGATTCTTGACCGTGGGGCCAGATTGCTCACGTGTAGTAACGGATTCTAGTGGTCAGTTTCTCGAACTGACTGAAACTTCTTGCCGGGAGCAGACATCTCGGTGGATCGTTGCTTACTTACGGATGACTTTTCTGGCGCGGAACCGCCAATCAATGGTCCAATCAGCTTATAGCCAATAAGACCAACTATCAACGGGATCAGAACCCACTTGCCGACATTTACGACGACTATTCCAAGGGGGGTCAATTGACGTGCCATAAATTTCTAACCTTATTGTATCTCGGATTAGCGATTGATCTGAAACAGCTCTCGTTGCTCATTGCCAAATAGGAAGCTTTGAGGTGAGTCCCAGCAAAGCGCTTCGCACTGGTTTGCGCCATAAAAGGAAATCTTCTTGATCAAGTGATGGAAGATTTTGTCGCCTTTGGTAAGGTCAAAAATCTGGATCGATTGATTAGGAAATTGAGTGAGCAAAGCAATTTGTTTGCCGTCGGGTGAAATGTCGCACGCCGTGACCCACCCGCCTAAGTCTTCGTTCGTGTCTAATTTCGTCAAGACGTTGACCTGATCGTAACGAGGGTTCTTTAGACAATAGATCGATGCCCCAACATCGGGAATCTTTGATTTGTCCGCTCGCCATTTGGTAATGAAGTAAAGCGTCCCCTTCCAAGCTGCAATTGACTCGCAGTCGTAGTGCCACGAAGACGCTTCGGTTTTGTCCGGGTAAGCGACTCTGATCTTTTTTACATCTTTGATGGTAGTTGCCGTCAGTGGATTTGGTTCTTTGAACATATAAACGCACAGATCTTTGCGGAAATTCAGGTTGTCACCGCAGTCCGAAACGTAAATGGTATCTCCGTCGATGGCAATGTCTTCCCAATCGAAGTTGGTGGAACCTTCCAACTTAATGCCCTCGTATTCAGATTGATTGGGCTGAATCAGCTTCCCATTTTTGTGGATCGCAAAGATTCGAGCGCTGTCACCACTGTCGTTATGAACCCAATAAGTGTCCTTATATTTACGACTCTTTGCGATACCGCTCATTTCGTCGATCATTTTCGAATCGACAGTAGCAATCGGAGTGATCTTTACTTGAAGTGCGACAAGAGCGAGAGACAAAAGAACCATTTAAGGCTATGATAACTCCATGATTGCTTCCATTGCCTGTTTGTTTGCCTTTAGTCAGCAAGATGCTGGCTTTAAATATCGAGAATATGAAGCTGACAAAATCAAGCCAGCCGAATTTGCCCAGCGGAGGCGAGAGTTCGGTTTCCGTCTGCCAAAAGGCAGCGTGAGCGTTTTGGTGACCAATCCTTCACACCAACGATCAAACGACACCGACTATCGGTTTCGCCCAAATTCTTATTTTTGGTATTTAACCGGCTGTGAAGAGGAAGACTCGGCGCTGATTGTTGCACCCGACGGGATAACGGTTGATGGAAAGACCGTAAAAGAAGTCCTGTTTGTCCGAGAGAAAAACCCTGGTGGTGAGACGTGGACCGGCATCATCATGGGACCACAGGTCGCCAAAGAGACTCTCGGAGTCGAGATGGTGCTTTCCAACAAAAGATTTACCCAAGTCTTGGCTTCAACTCACCCAACCTCAGTCAGTCTGGTCGAACGCCCATCCGGGCTTTCGGGAGGAGTCTTGAACATGGTCACGGCTTATGATAATTGGTCAAAGGCATTCACCAAAGACACGACCGCAGCGATAGAGCTTGGCGATATGCGAAGCGTCAAATCTCCCGCCGAAATTGCCCTAACTTGGAAGTCAATCAACGCAACCGTTGCGGCTCACATTGAGGCACTGAAATCTTGTGAGCCAGGTATGCGAGAGTACGAAATCGCATCGCTGGTGGAATACATTTTTGCCCGCAACGGATGCGAGTCGGTTGCTTACGGCAGCATCGTAGGGTCCGGAGTTAATTCTTGTGTTTTGCACTACGAATCCGTGAGAAAGACACTTGAAAAGGGCGACTTCATCTGTATGGATGTTGGCGCTGAATATCATGGCTATGCCAGTGATGTGACTCGAAGCTATCCTGCCAACGGAAAGTTTTCTCCGGAGCAAAAACAGATTTACGAAATCGTTCAAGAGGCTCAAGAGGCAGGCGTACAAGCCTGTAAAGCCGGAGTGCCTTTTGGTACCGCGGATAACATTGCCAGGAAGATTGTTGCTGATGGTCTTGTACGTCTTGGGATCATTGCAAATCCAGGAGAGTCAGGCAAGTACTTCATGCACGGAACTTCCCACTATGTTGGGCTCGACGTCCATGACACGGGTAAGGGCGGACCTCTGAAGGCTGGTCAGATCCTGACGGTTGAACCGGGAATCTATATCAAAGAAGGTTCGCCGTGCGATAAGAAATGGTGGAATATCGGGGTCCGAATCGAAGATACGGTTTTGATAACCGACAACGGTCCGGTGAACATGAGCGGCAATGGCTTACCACGCTCGGTGGCCGAAATTGAAAAGCTGATGGCTCTACCCGGGCTGGGCAACCGCCCTGAAGGGAAAGTTCTGATGAAGAGTGGCGGTTAGTCGTTTTCAAAGAATTATTGATACAGGCTATCCTGATCCGTAGGATCACAGTTGGTAGCCAGGGTGTCATTTCATAGTCGAGCCTTCGGCGAAGGCTGAAGGAAAGACCGAAACCGTCTCGGTCCAATGAGTAGCCGCTCAGATTACTGAACTTCAACTTGCGGCTCGGGTTCGATGACTTGGCATCAGATTTCAGTTTTCTGCTAAGAACCTGATCCGGAGGATCACAGCTAGTAGCCAGGGTGTCATTTCGAAGTCGAGCCTTCAGCGAAGGCTGAAGGAATGACCCCTGGAAAGACCGAAACCGTCTCAGTCCAAGGTCGCCCGATCCAACCGCGGATCGGAGACCGCTTTTTGAGCGACCCCGGCTGTTACAGCCGCCTCCTTCATCAGACATGAGCCCTGAGCCCTGAGCCCTGAGCCCTGAGCTATGAGCGTTGCGCGTTGCGCCTTGCGCCTTGCGCCTTGCGCCGTGAGCCTTGAGCCTTGAGCCTTGCGCCTTGAGCTATGAGCCATGAGCTATGAGCTATGAGCCATGAGCTATGAGCCATGAGCCTTGAGCCCTGCTCTGTGAGCCTTGAGCTATGAGCTATGAGCCTTGACTCAGCTATAATGATTTCATGCTTCTACAGGGCAAAAAGGGTCTAGTTCTCAACGTCACCAATAAGAATTCCATCGGCTGGGCAATCGCCGATCTGGCGAACCAACACGGCGCAATCGTTGGTGTCGGAGCGCAAAATGAGCGACTTCAAGAAGGCGTCGACAAGCTGCTTGACGGCAGAACTGGCTTCGAAACCGTCCAAATCGACTTTGGGTTCGAAGAGCAATACGAGACCATGCGAAAAGACGTCGAGAAGAAGCTCGGAAAGCTCGACTTCCTGGTCCACTCAGTCGGTTACGCACCTAAAGAAGCTCTTGTTGGGCGATTCCTCGAAACCTCTCTCGAAGATTTCCAAGTCGCCATGAATGCCAGCGTTTATTCAATGGTTCGCACTTGTCGCGAACTCGAGCCGCTGATGAACGAAGACGCGAGCATCATCACCCTCAGCTATATCGGCTCAACCCGGGTCATGAACAACTATAAGGTAATGGGTCTTTGTAAGGCTGCCCTCGAAGCTTCGGTTCGATATCTCGCCTACGAACTTGGCGACCGAGGAATCCGAGTCAACACTGTCTCCCCTGGTCCGATCAATACAATTTCGGGCCGAGGCGTCTCCGGTCTTGGCGCGTTCATCAAGAGCGTTCACGAAGTCGCGCCGCTGAAGCGCGAATACGGTCAAGAAGAAGCTGCTGGCGCAGCGCTCTATCTGTTGAGTGATCTCAGTAAGGGGGTTACTGGTCAGATAATGTTTGTCGATAGTGGCTACAACATCATGGCGGTTTAGCTTCGTATTCAATTCGATTCAATCGTTAGAAATGTTTTTGAAGATTTTATTGA
>JAYUOQ010000505.1:0-2641 GCA_043760685.1 Armatimonadota bacterium
GGGTTGCGAAGAATTACCAACCAACTTGATTGGGTCTTGCCAAGCCGCTCTTCTTCGGAATTAGGAGATGGAGCATCGACTTGATTAAACGCCCAGAGGTTTGCTTTTCGGCAAGTCAAAGCGATAACCGGCGCGAGCTCAAGGTATCGATTGGATATATGCATCGCAATCATGCCGCCAGGCGCAAGTTTGCGCTCGTACATCTGGATTGCTTCGAGAGTAAGAAGATGGGTTGGAATCGCGTCACTACTAAATGCATCGAGGACAAGGAGGTCGTAAGAGTGATCGGGCTCTTTTGCAAGCGTCAATCGAGCGTCTCCGAGCACATAAGTCATCTTTGCCTTGGCATTTTTTAAGAAGCTGAAAAATCCAGAATCCCGAGCTAAGTAAAGAACTTCTGGATCAATTTCAAAGTAAGTGAAATCTTGTCCGAGCTTTCCATAAGCCGCAAGTGAACCGACACCAAGTCCTACGAGGCCGACTTTATGAACACGTTCCATAAGCGGTGCCTTGGTGAAAATCTGTCCAATTGGTCCAGTTGGATGGTAATACGTTAAAGGAAGATTTTTGAATTGCTCAATAGTCGATTGGCGACCATGAGTGGTATTGCCATGTACGAGAGAAAGATAGTCTTTACTTGCTAAGACCCGATGGACGCCGAAGAATGACCGGCGGGTTGTGAGAACTTGACCTGGCGCGGCAATTTGGAAGAAGTTGACTCCGACAAAGATGAGTCCCAGACCTGCGGCAAAGACCTTGACTCGGTCCATCGCCGCAAAGACTGCCACTAAAGGAATTCCAATTGCTAGCCCAGCCCGTAGTTGTCCAGCGGGCAACGTGTTTTTGATTGCCAGCATCGCAACTAAGGAGATGACCGCGATTGAACCAAGCCAAACGAAATCCTTGGACAGAGGCTTTGGTTGTGGTCGAACAAGGCAGGCGAGAACAATTGCCAACGGATACTCAGCATAGGTTGCAAAGATATGTGGAGCGATGAGGGAATTAAAAAGACCTCCGATGGCGCCGCCGACTGAAAGCCAAAGGTAGAACTCGGTTAGCTGAGTTGCGGGAGGTCGTTGCTCAGCAAGAAGAGAGTGGCACATCCAACCAGCTACCAACAGGATAATGATGTGGAACGAAGCGAGCATGACGAGCGGCTCGGTGGCCTCGATGCACTGGGTGAAGACCAGAGGTACGACCAAAATGGGCAGAATTCGAGCGAGTTGCGCCGATTTCAGGAGCGGCTTTGTCGCAAAGGCTAAGGTGAACGAGAGCAAATATACGGCGAGAGGAACGACCCAAATGAGAGGCACAGGAGCAATGTTGCTACTGATATAGCTTGTTGCACCCAGCAACAAAGAGCTTGGAACCGCCGCATAAAACATCCACTTTGACCGCTGGTTCCAACTGATCGCTTTTGGTGGCTCAGGTATGGATTCAGCTGATTCAACCTCAGGAACCTTGATGAAAAACGTACAGATTGCAAAGATTGCGAGAAGGACAAGGAAGCCATTGCGCCACAAGACAGCTTGCTCTGAAAGGCCGAATCGTGGCTCGATAACGAATGGATATGCAAATAATCCGACCATTGACCCGACATTGCTGAGGGCATATAGAAAGTAAGGGTCTTTGGCGTTCGGGTCCTTTGTGGTGGCAAACCAGCGCTGAAGTACAGGTGAACCGCTGGAAACAATGAAGTAACCCGCCCCGACAGTCATGAGAAGCAGTCCGAATACAAGGAGAGCTGGTTGAGAGGTTTCCGTTGCTTTGGCTTCGAAAGATTTGAAGAGGGAACTGTGGGTGGTAACTGGAAGCGTGAACAAGGCAAGGAGCAAGAACCCAATTTGTATGTATCGCTGTTTTGTGGGGCCAAGGTAGAGGTTCGAAAAGTGGGCAAACGCGTAGCCACCGAGCAACGCAACTTGAAAGAAGAGCATGGCTGCAGTCCATACCGCTGGGGAACCGCCGAAAATAGGAAGCAGCATTTTGGCTGCCATTGGTTGGATGAGGAACAGCAAAGCTGACCCAACGAAGGTTGCAAGCGAAAAGAAAATGCGTTGTGCTCGCACGAGTGATAGGATATCTGAAAAATAGGGCGGGGGCGAGGGCGTGGGCGAGAAAAATGGAGGATGCGCAAGATGCCAAGAGGAGACGATAGTTATGGTTCGTGCACTTTCTTGGCGAAGGGTCAAAGGCTTGGCAATATATAGAGTAGAACTATTAATATGAAACAACATCAGATTGGATCGAAGTCCTTTGGTCGGATTGGCCTCGGTTGCATGGGGATGAGTTGGGCGTACGGACCGAGTTCCGATGACGCGAACTTTGAAGTTTTGGATCGAGCGATTTCCCTAGGCGTAAACCACTGGGATACCGCAGACCTTTATGGTGCGGGAGAAAATGAGACTCTCATTGCTCATCGAATAGGGAAGTACCGGGATCAAGTTTTTCTCGCCACCAAGTTTGGCAACGTATTTGATCGAGCATTGACATCGCATCAAGACCAGGTGGAAGCGAATTCCTCATGGATCGTGGATGGAACGCCGGAATATATCAATAAGTGTATTGACAATAGTTTGAGTCGATTGGGTGTGGAATACGTCGACCTTTACTATCAGCACCGCGTTGATCCGTTGGTACC
>JAYUOQ010000506.1:0-2633 GCA_043760685.1 Armatimonadota bacterium
GCCGCCTTGGTAATGGAGAGGAATCAAACTCCATAGTCGAAGCAATTCTTGGACTCGCAAAAGTCATGAAAATGGAATCGACGGGCGAAGGCGTCGAAACTGAACTTCAGGCAGATATCATTCAATCGCTTGGATGCACGTCTGGACAAGGCTTCCTGTACGACAAACCTTTGTCAGCCGAAGACTTTGATGAACGATTTCATATTCCTCAAGGATCTGATTCAAACGAAGATCTTGCCGCCTAGTACATGTGAAGCTTGGATTTGATGAACTGGGTCTATAGCTTTGGGTGGGGAGCCAGATTGAATTGAGTCAAGGTATACTCTTGCGGATCACACATGGATCCCGTGGCGTGGCCAGGTTCTGAGACTTCCTCGAAAAGGAACTCAAGGTTCACCGCGCACAAAACTCACGGAATCCAGAGGTTAAACCTGGAAAAATAATATGGTTCAATTGAGCATGAAAGAGCTCTTGGAATCCGGCGTGCATTTCGGTCACCAAACCCGACGCTGGAACCCCAAGATGAAACGATACATCTACGGCGCCCGAAACGGCATTTACATCCTGGATCTTCACCAGACGATCAAGATGTTCGAGGACGCCCTCAACTACGTTAAGAAGATCGTCGAAGACGGCGGCACCGTTCTTTTCGTTGGCACCAAGAAGCAAGCCCAAGCTGCCGTTAAAGAAGCAGCCGAGCGAAGCGGACAGCACTTTGTTTGCGAGCGGTGGCTTGGTGGAACGTTGACCAACTGGAAGACGATTAGCCTCAGAATTCAACGCCTAAAGGAACTCGACCGAATGGAAGCCGACGGCTACTTCGACCGATTGCCTAAGAAGGAAGCTTTGGACCGCAGAACCGAGCGAGCACAACTTCAACTCGTGCTTGGCGGAATTCGAAACATGAATGCCATGCCTGGCGTTATGTTCGTTGTTGACCTTAACAAGGAAGCGATTGCGGTTGCCGAAGCTAAAAAGCTTGGTATTCCGGTTGTTGCGATTGTTGATACCAACTGCGATCCTGACAAAGCGGACGTCATCATTCCTGGAAACGACGACGCAATCCGAGCGATTCGACTCGTTACTCAAAAGATGTGCGAAGCGATTCTTGAAGCCCGACCATTAAGCGAAGCCTTGACCGAAGGAATCTTGAGCGAAGGCGGAGCCGATTTGGCCGCTGAGCTTGACGAAGAAGCTCCGATTCACGTTGACGATGAGTTGCTGAAGGCGTTTGGTGCAGACAAGGAAGGCGTATAAGAGTATATGAGCTACACAGCACAAGACGTAAAGAAGTTACGCGAAGAAACTGACGCCCCAATGATGGAGTGCAAATCGGCGTTGGAAGAAGCCGCAGGCGATTTTGAACGTGCCAAGGAAATCCTTCGGGAGAAGGGTAAAGCAAGTGCCGGCAAGAAAGCTGGACGTGCAACCAACGCTGGTCGAGTTGGAATCGTCCTTAATGACGACGCTACAATTGCAGGAATTGCATTGGTAGAGAGCGAAACTGACTTCGTTTCTAATAACGAAGGATTTGTTAGCGCAACTGCTGATGTTGCCAACGAGGCCCTTGCAAAAGGAACTTTGACTGCCGACCGAATGACTGAGCTCAGCGTTGACGTTGTTGCTAAGTTCCGCGAGAACTGCGTAGTGAAGATTGCCGAGCAAATGACCACCGGTGGCAAATTTGCGGTTTATGTTCATCACGACGGTTCTAAGGGTGCGATTGTTGAATCAGAAGGAGACGCTGCGGGGACTGAAGCCATTCGAAAGTTGGCAATTCAGGTTGTTGCATCGCCACCACAGGTCGTTTCTAAAGAAGATCTTTCTCAAGAGCTTCTCGACAGCGAATACCAAATCCAATACACTCGAGCGATTAACGAAGGCAAGCCTGCGAACATCGCCGAGAACATGGCCAAGGGACGAGTTAACAAAGAATTCATCAAGGAAGCCGTTCTGTTGGAACAGCCTTTCTATGCTGACCCTAGCAAGACAGTTGGACAGTATTTGGCAGAATCTGCCAAGAACACCAAGGTGTTGAGCTTTAGGCTCATTGCTGTCGGTACCGGCGAATAGTCGACGGTTAATCCGAAGCCCTCAGAGGAAACTCTGGGGGCTTTTTTGTTTTTTTCCCCTTGCTAAGTTGACCAAAAAAGACTAAAATCAGCCGGGGAACAATGAACTGGGGATTACTTTTACGCCTTTCGGCATTTGGATTCGTCATGGCGATCGCAACGATCAGCTTTATTCCGATTGGGATTGAGCCAATACTTTGGTTGGTCATTTTCGGATTTTGCGCTTACTCAATCGCGAAGAATTGCAAAGATCGGTATTTCTTTCACGGTTTCATGTTGTCGATCATCAACTGCATCTTCATCGTTGCTTTTCACGTTGCCTTTTGGGACACTTACTCTGCGGCTCACTCAGACATGGTCGCTTCTTTTCCGAAAGATATCAATCCAAGAATGATTTCTGCGGCGAGCGGCCCAATATTTGGCGTATTGTCTGGCATCGTACAAGGTCTGATGTGCGTCGCTGCGTCAAAGATGATGAAGAAGACTTAGGCAATGCGCTCAAAGGTCCTTTTGTTTGGTTTAGGGCTTGCAGGATTTTTTGCCCTCATCTTTGGTGTCATC
>JAYUOQ010000507.1:0-6666 GCA_043760685.1 Armatimonadota bacterium
CTCGTTTCGACCAAACGTTGGGTTAAACACTCGGCTGGATGAGAAGAATAGCCACTTGCCGCCTTTGTCAAAGCAAACATCACCGTCATCAAAAAAGCCTTCGGTTACTTGATGTTTTTTGCCGGTGGCGACTTCATAAATCCATACTGACTTAAAGCCACCTTCCTTGGCCTTGGTGTAGGCAATCCATTTACTGTCGTTGGAAAACGAAAAACCGAATCCGTTGCCGCCATGAGGTAGGTCATCAATTTGAGTAATCTTCTTAGACTCAACATCGAGAATATTGACTTCAGTTGCGTTGCCGAATAGTATGATCTTCTTGCTATCCGGTGACCAAGTGTAACTGCTGGCTCTAACCGTTCCGTTCGTTAGTTTTTCGGCGTCGCCACCAGTTTGCGGTTGAACATATAGTTCGTATTCTCCGCTCTTGTCACTCATATAGGATATCCACTTGCCGTCGGGTGACCAATCAACCGTCATTTCTCGCGAGCCGCTCGAGTTCGTCATGTTACGGGTCTCGCCAGACTTAGCTGGAACGGAGAAAACTTCACCTCGGGCATCAATAGCGACACGGGCTCCCGATGGAGAGAGCGCCATCCCAGAAATGTACGGAATAAGGTTCTTCAGGGCTGGTCGAGTTGCCAAGTTATCGCCAGGGATACGAATGTTTAGTTTTGATTCTGTGTTTGACTTAACGGAATATTGGTAAAGATAGCCTTCGCGCTCGTAGACGATGTTTTGTCCGTCAGTGCTTGGCCATCGAATATCTGTGCTGGTTGACTTAGTTAACTGCGTATCTTTGCCATTCTCATTTTTGTACAGGTTGAGATTGCCGTTTGCTTTATCGGAAACGTAGAAAATGGATTCGCCGATGACCATCGGAAAGAAGTTCTGATCTCGCTTGGCGGGCAGTTCTTCGTATTTGTTGGTCTTCATGTCGTAAATCGAAATCTTGCCTTGCGATCCACCTCGGTACTTCCTCCAGTTGAAATTGAAGCTTCCAAAACGGTTATATGCAATTTTGTTTCCACCGGCAAAGAAGGATATGTTGGCGATTTCTTTAATCGGGGTGTCTTCCGGCAAACCGCCTTTAGGATTGACAAGCATGAGTTTGGCTTGGCGACCCAAGTACGGATTGCCTTCGGCGGTTGAATAGGCTATTTTCCCGTCGGGGGTCCAACCTAGGGCTTGGTCTGTACTATTGTTAAACGTCACTCGCTTTGGCTCGCCACCATCAATCGAAACTACATAAATGTTTGATGATCCGTCGAAGTTGCCAGTAAAAGCCACCCATTTTCCGTCGGGAGAAATGTGGGGGCGAGCTAATGGGCTGACCGCTGCGCCAGTGCGTGCGCCGACGTTGCTGGCAATTCGTCGTGCGACAGAACCGGCATCCGTGGTTGAAGCCCAAAGGTCTCCTGCATAAACAAAAACGACCGTGTTGCCGTGTACATCAGGTTGGCGAAGCATCCTAGGCTCTGTAGTTTGAGCATGGGCGTTCATCAAGGTTGAGGCGAGAGCCAGAACAGATAAAGAAGTCATGTTGTTTCGTAACCCCTCCGGGGTTTCCTGTTAAATTACCGATAACAGTTTCCAAAAAGTTGCAAGCCAGTCCATAATTCCCACGATGTCAAAAAAGAATGCGTTAATTGTTTGGGGTGGATGGGCCGGGCACGATCCTGAAAATGTCGCCCATTTTCTCGGTGATCTCCTCACTACTGAAGACTTTAACGTAACGATCTCGGGGACATTAGACTCATTTGCCGACGAGGATTTGGTCTTTGCTCAGAATCTTTTGATCCCGGTGTATACGATGAGCGAGATCACGAATGAGCAGTTTGAGCCGGTTCGTAAAGCGGTTGCGGAACAAGGAATTGGAATGGCTGGCTGTCACGGGGGAATGTGCGACGCTTTCCGAACCAATACGGAATGGCAATTCATGACGGGAAGCCAATGGGTAGCTCACCCAGGAAATGATGGCGTTCGATATATGGTTATTGTTAATTCCGCAAATCCGCATGAGATTACCGCTGGACTTCCTGATTTTGAAGTCGTGTCGGAACAGTACTACCTACATGTTGATCCAGGTGTTAAAGTGCTGGCAACTTGCGATTTCCCACTTCCAGGCGTTGAGGGACCTCATTCAGATAATCCATGCAAAATGCCTCAGATCTATACCAAGATGTACGGAAAAGGGCGTGTATTTTATAATGCGCTCGGGCACCAAAAGAATGTGTTGGAGGCCGAGGTTCCGAAGGAATTGATGCGCCGTGGGATGCTTTGGGCTGCAAAGTAGCCTTCGCCAATAGTAGTTTTAGGTTAAGAGTTTTGTCAGTTCTCGCGAGAACTGGCTAACGCAGTATCACTTGTGTGGACTAGGAGCGTAACATTACAAAAATGAAAAAGTGGATTACTCTTTCGCTCGTTGGAGTTGCAGCGACGGGATTTACATACTTCTCAATACAGAATTCGCGAGTTCAGATGGGACCGCAAACTGATGGGAAGTTCATCGTTTCTTCTGGTCAGACCATCGAGGCAGGGACCATCCCCTACGAACAGCGACTGTCCGATCTGGCGATTCACCCAAGCGGAACTATAGTGGCGGTTGCCGCTAAGAGCAATGTGTTCCTTTGCGATAAGACTCAAATGATCCCGAATTCGGTCGTCGCAATTGGTGCCAGTAGCGGTTTCCACGGAATCAAGTGGACTCCCGATGGCAAGCGACTCATCGTTACTACCGATGCTGGACACCTGCAAGAGTTTACGTTCGATGGGGAACAACTTCAAAAGAGCAAAAAAATTGAACTTGTAGCTCCAAACAAAAAAGGGAATCCAGTTCCCGGAGGGCTTTGTATCAATAAGTCCGGAACCAAACTCTATGTTGCCTGTGCAGACTGGGATGGCGTGGTTGAACTCGATCTTGGATCCTACAAATCGACAAAATTCTTGCCGAGCGGTAAAGTGCCGTTTGGTTGCACTTTGAGCCCCGATGAGACATCCCTTGTTGTGAGTAACTGGGGAGGCAAAGAGCCGGAGAAGGACGATGTGACCATGGCAAGCGGAAATACTCGCCTTGCGATCAATCGTCAAGGTTCGGTGGTCTCGGGCACAGTTACGGTCACTCAACTCTCAAGGGGAGAACGAACGGACATAACAACCAGTTTGCATCCAACGGAAATTTTGTGTGACGGTGACCTGGCCTATATCGCGTGCGCAATGAGTGATTCGATTGATGTGGTCAGTCTTTCTTCCAAAAAGCGAATTTCAAGTTGGCCGATTCGAACTTCCAAATTTAAGCTGATTGGTTCGATGCCCAATGCCCTGGCAAAATCTGGTGATACTCTTTACATCGCCGATGGTGGGGACAATGCGATCTGTGAAATGGACGCGAAGACCGGAAAAGTTAAGGGTTTTCGAGCTGCAGGATATTATCCAACGGCAGTTCATTTAAGCAAAGATGCCAAAACCGCTTTTGTCCTCAACACAAAAGGAAATGGATCAGTCCGTGAGACGATGAAGGGTAAGAACGGCAGGAATACCCACGACTTTCAGGGCACAGTTTCAGTGATTGACCTAAATAAAGACCTGGCGTCGGAGTCCGCGAAGGTTGCGATCAACAACAGTTGGAACGATCCGGCTTCGAGCCAGAAACCGAATCTGAAGGTCTACCAAGGGGCGATCAAGCACGTGATCTATGTAATCAAAGAGAACCGCACCTATGATGAGATCTATGGCGATTTGCCAATTGGTAACGGAGACCCGACTCTGTGCAGTCTTGGCGAAAAAGTGATGCCAAACCATCGAAAAATTGCCAAGCAATTCACTCTCTTGGATAATGCCTATACCAGCGGAACAAATAGCGCGGACGGGCACCATTGGTGCAGTGAAGCGATGGCCAATGAGTATTTGGAGCACTTCTACGTTGGTTACTCGAGAACCTATCCGGATGATGGCACCGACGCTCTATCACTCAATAGTGGAGACCGAATTTGGGATGCGGCGATGAAGAAGGGATTGAAAGTACGCGTCTACGGCGAATGGGCAGATGACGAAAACCCGATTTACAAGCCGCGACAGCCGAAGGATTGGTTCGAAGCTTGGGAAGATCGGAAGTCTGGCAAGAACATGTTTTCGTATATGCCGACGACCGAGATACCTTCGTTGAAGCCAATTCTTGCCCCCGGCTATCATTATTGGCCTTTGATTCAAAGCGATCAGCATCGAATGGACACGTTTGAGAAAGAATTTAAGGAATTTGAAGCAAACGGAAAACTGCCGAATCTGATGATTATGAGCTTGCCTTGCGACCATGGCGAAGGAACGAGTCCAGCATATCCAACGCTGCGAGCGATGATGGCGGACAATGATTACGCTCTCGGACGATTGGTGGCTTTGGTTTCGAAATCGAAATATTGGAAGGACACCGCGATTGTGGTTACCGAGGATGACTCGCAATCTGGTCCGGACCACGTTGATGGACACCGAACGAGCACAATGATTTTGAGCCCGTATACGAAGCGAAACTATGTATCGAGCGAATTTCTTACCCAAGTGAGCCTCCACAAAACCATGGGAATGATGCTTGGCTACGGTCCTTTGACTCGGTTCGATGCGATAGCTCGACCGGCAACGGATTGCTTTACCAATACGATGGATTTGACACCGTATGAGATTGCGCCGAACAATATTCCTTTCGATGAGCCAAACCCTGGTCGTAAAGTGGCGATGACGAAGGAAGAGAAGTATTGGGCGGATGTCACAGCCTCATTGGATTGGTCGTCGATGGATCGTGCCGATCCATACTGGGTGAATCGCATCAATTGGTTTTCGATTTACAAGGGTAGCAAGCCTTATCCTGGTCGCCCAAATGAACGTCCGGGAATGGTTGATGGGGACTAAACTTCAGCTGTATCTATTTCTACACTGGTAATGTAGGAATAGGAAGAGCAGTATGGTTTTGAACTTAGTTCTAGCCTATCAAGGCTATCGGTCGGTAATGTTTGTTTTACCGACCCCTATCGGGTTGTACAAACCAGATTATTCGACGTGCTCGAAGCGAGATTGGGATACTTACAAGGGTACTTTTCCAGGTTATTTGTATGTAACAAAGAATGAATTTAGCGTCTCAAAATTCAATGGTTCTTGGAAGCAGAAAGGAAAAAAAATTCTTGGGAGGACTGAGTACTTCATGGACCGGGATCTCCATCGAAAACTTGGAGACGAAGATCGCAATACATTTCTTTCTGGGTTTGTTTTCGAGACCTCCAGCAACGGCGATCTGTTGCTTGTTCCGGGCAAGGGGCAATTTCAAAAGTCCAAGCTTCGATTCCGTCGTTTGCCTGATATCAAAATTGTCGATGCCTTGAAGCAATCTTCGGAAATTAATCTCGGTTTGGAAATGATTAATTCCACGACAAACTGGCCCTATTTCATGTTGCTTACGACTGAGAAGTCGAAGTTTCAAAAGACCTTTTTCGATGTACTCAAGTCATCAGAGCCGTTAGCGATTCGAACGGAGGCAACCCGTTGCCTCGACGGAAACTCGGATGAATCGGTTGTTCGTGAGATCGGCGATATGTTCTTCAAGCTTCCCGTAACGAAGGACAGACCCGGTCGTATGTTTCGGAATAGGTTGGTTGATGTAATCAGGAATTCCCACCTTCCGTACTCGTTCGACTTGGCGGTTAAGGCTTTAGATGCCAAATTGATCAGTGGTTTTACGGCTTCGGATATAGCAGGAAAGAGTCGAAACCCAGCCGGGATCGACTTTATCCTCAAGCTTGTAGAAACGGCAAAGCCCGACCAGATCCACTCCATGATCGAAGATATGAGGGAACTTGACGCCAAAGCCGCTGTCGCCTTGGCGAAGAGGTACGAAGAATCTCAGGAACTCGACGCACAGTTTGAGGCGATTCGGACCCTGGCCGAATGCGAGCCGCGAAGCGAAGACCGCGATAAGAGTGTTAGAAAGCTTTTTGAAATGTTCTCTAATGTGGATTGGATAAAGCAATGTAACATTGCGAAGGCGCTAGGAATTTCTCAGACACCTCTTGCCCTTAGCAGTCTCAAGAAAATCAGCGGCAAGGGCAGCCATGAGGCGGTTCAACAGTGGATTGATGAAGCAATTGGTAAATACAAACGCTGAATCACTGCAATTAATCGTTAAGTAGGTTGTTGTTCTTTGTTAAGCCATCCACTTTCTCATGTGTAGTTTTAACCGTCATTAGAATCCTGTACGAAGAGGCTAAACCTAGTATTTTTAGTGGCTAGAAACTTCAACCGCCGCTCTACACTGAAATCACTGGTGGATATACCGGTGAATACACTATGAAGCAAACTCTTGTTCTGTCGGCCATACTCGTTTCAGTTGGGCTAGCTGCATCTTCGTTCTCGCAGGTTGGAGTCGATGGCTCTCGTGGTTCAGAATGGACTGGCATCACCGCAACATCAGTTTTGTATGATGTTTCGGCACCAACTAGCAACTTTGGTACGCCAACTAACAAAAATCATACGGTTGCGTACGATATCTATTTACGATCAGACAACAATTACATATACGGCTTCTTTGAAACGAAACCGGCTGGTGCGGGTAACGATAGCTACGATCCAACTTTGCTCTTTACAAACCTCTATTTCTCGACAAACCCTTTTGGACTGGGCGGATCA
>JAYUOQ010000508.1:0-6625 GCA_043760685.1 Armatimonadota bacterium
ATGTGTTCCTGCGCATCAAGCAGGGCTTCCTCTTTCTTACACATTGCCAAGACATTTTCAAACAGCTGTTCTTGATCTTGGATTTCTAGAATCCGTTGCTTTTCGACATTCTCGGCGGGAAGAAAATGAGCAATCAAAAATGCAATTAACTGCGGGCTATTGCAGCCGGAAACGCTTTCAATGCTCTCACTTGGGATTAGATCGCTTCTCTCCGCAAGTTCATTAAATGCGCGCTTCAAAAGGCGTAGGAAAGCATCGGGATTTGATCCCACTTCCTCACCTTCCGCCATCTCGCTATATTGAGCCTTGAGCACGGCGGAGTCGTTTGTGAACTTGGCGATTCTGCACCGACGTAGCCCCTTTAAGACCAAGCGAGTGCTACCGTCGGGCATGGGGATGGTGTGTACCACTTCGGCCAAGGTGCCAACTTCGTATAAGTCATCTTGACCTGGCTCTTCCTTTTCAGAGACTTTTTGAGTGACGGCAAGAATCAAGCGATCACTCGAAATTGATTCATGAATAGCTCGCTCTCCCGCTGGTCGCGAGATCTGGAGTGTCAGGATTGCTCCTGGTAACATTACTTGGTCACGAATAGGCAGTACCCACGCGTTTCCAGTTAAGCCTTTGAATGCATTGCTCTTGTGAGCCATATAACACATAAAACCTACCACTGATTGGTAAGTTTTGAATACCAGATATGCGTTTTACCGAAGGTTTACTGGGCTTTTTCTCGTCGGATTGCTAGCTTATCCAGCTTGGTGTTTCGCACGAGGTCGCGTATTTCGTCAACCCCTATTTCTGAACCAAACACTTGTCCGTAGGCGATGTCAATCAGGTCAAAAATTTCCAGCAAGGCAAAGAGACGGGTTCTTAATCCACTAACTGCTTCATCAGGATCACTTTCGGGCAGTTTTCCGATCACTTCACGAATTGCGTCCGCGGTAGGGTCAATTTCTCGACGCTTGCGTTCCCGGATAACACGAAGAAACATTTGGTACGGATCGGTCTCGGAAAGATAGGTGTCCTTTCGATCACCAGGCTGACGAAATCGACGAACAATTCCCCAATCCATCAGTTCCCGAAGATTCATTGAAGCATTGCCTCTAGAAATTTGGAGCCGTTCCATGATTTCATTTACTTCCAGTGGCTGGCCAGTAATGAAAAGTAGGGCGTGAATCTGTGCCATGGTTCGGTTGATTCCCCACGAGCTACTCATTCTTCCCCATTCGAGGATGAAGAGATCTTGGGCCTTGGTTAGATTCGATGAAGATGCACTTGCCATTTCAAAAAAAGCGAACTTTCAGAAAGTTCGCGAATGAACAATTATAGCCGATGAATTGAAGCTGATCCTGGTATTTATGCTGTAAAGAATAGAGCACAATTGCGGAATTCTTGTCTGGAAGGGACTAGTTCGGTGACTGACAATATACTTGCAGCAACTAGAAGTCTTGTTCGAAAGAAGGGTTTGGGTATAAGTCATGGGTTATCAATCCGAAGTTGGAGATAGAAGAGAAAGCTTCATTAACGTGCGAGTTCGCTTGCAGCGGCTTTCTGATGCTAAATTTTTCGCGGGATGGGTTCGTACCCTTTCGGACAGCGAAATCATCGTTGACTTCTCCAATCAGGACGAGTTCGAAGTTGGAACCAAGTTCTTTGTGACCATCAACGGAGTTCATACCGCAGCGGTTGTACAAGCGACGCTTGAGAATCAATCAGCTGGCTTTTTGACTCTCAAATACGACAGTACGTTGAAGTATCTCAACACAACAGAGGCTGTCCGAAGATTGGTAACCGGCCTCAGCGGCACAGTCAACATTGATGGTGCTGAAATCGAAATGCAAATTAGCGACGTTTCGGTGAATGGATTCGGAGCAGTTGTCGATGGAACCTTGACCAGGGGATCCATTGTTGACCTGGACATTGATACTCCATTTGGAAATGTTATGGGCAAAGCGGAAATCCGCTACTGCCGCCAGGATGCCAAAGATTCGCTCAAACACCGGATTGGAGTTCAGTTCGTTCAGTTGGGAAGAATTGAAACCGCTCGTTGGAACAGATTAACCGACGATAGCGCAGCTTAGCTAACGGGCATCAACGATTCTTTTTGCTTCAACGGCATTTTTCTCAATGAAGCTTCGCCAGTTTGCGGGCACATCGGTGTCAACGAAAATAGCGGTTACCGGGCACTCGGCTTCGCAGAGTCCACAGTCAATACATTCGTCGGGATGAATTACCAATTGATCCTCAATTTCATAGATACAGTCAACCGGGCAAACAGTAACACAGGACTTATCTTTCACTCCAATACAAGGTTCAGCGATAACGTAAGGCAATTTTTCAGTGGCTCCATAGTAATTTTGACTCAGAAACGGTCGAGGTTGCCAAATTTTTGTCGAATACGTCTAATAATCACTCAGAAATGACCTAGTATTTCTAACAGGGATTCAATATGAAGAGAACTCAGTTAGTCGTTTGTTTAGTTGCGCTTGGCGTATCCGCACCTTCTTTTGCGGATGTAACATTTGGTGGCGCCAGAGCCGCTGGAATGGGTGGGGCCGGTTTAGCCCTGCCATTTGATATTGGAAACAACTACCGAATGAACCCAGCATTTCTCGGATTTGGATCGAAAGCTCCAACTCTACAGTGGCCAACCATCGGTTACAAACTTGATGGGTTCAGCATTACCAATGTCAAAGATGTCATCGGCAACATCAATAAAGGAGCCTTGGACGCTGCCGGGATTCTCAACTTAGCCAGAAACTATGCCACCGAACCGAAGGCAGTTTCATTTGGCGGAAACCTAGGCTTCAAAATTGGCGGTCTAGCAATTGGCGCTAGCGGAGACGCAGGAGTGAATTCGGTCCCCAACTCTCAGCTCCAAACGTGGGCTCAAAACGGAGGCAACGTGAATAATGTTGATCCTGGATCTCGCCTTGATGCTTACGGTTATGGATATCAACAAGTAGAAATTGGCTACGGCAACTCTGTCCGTTCAAAAGCCGGAAAGTTCACGGTTGGTGCAAATATGAGGCGGGTAAAGGCTTATTACGCTCATAAAATTGCCGACAAAGACACGATTCAAAACAACAACCAGGGCGGAATTATCAATGGTTCTGGTCTAACCGATGACTTTGCGACCAAAGAGTCTATGGGCCTCGATATTGGCGTTCTCTACAACATGCCAAACAACAACAATTTGTACTTTGGCGGATTGATTCAGAATGCTCTCGAACCAAACATCAAGTTCGACTATGAAGCTCCGGGTGGAGGAAACCCTATTACCACCAACGGATTTGCACCGTATAAGCGAACCTACAATTTAGGCGTTGGTTACGCCCAGAGCAAAGTCATGTTTGCCGCCGACTGGGTGGACGTGGGTAACAATGCTGGAGGACAACAACTGAGATATGGTGCGGAATTGGCCCTCAGTAAGAGTGCGTTTTTGCGAGCTGGCTATAATTCTCAAACTGCCTTTACCTACGGTGTCAGCATCGGAGGATTCAATATCCAACTTGGCGGCAAGTCTCCATTGACCCTTACTTCAGTTCTTAGGTTCTAAGTTCACTGAGATCAAGTAAAATGAGACCAGTATAAATTCTGGTCTCATTTTTTGTTGACCAGACGTAGAATAAATGAGAAAGAAATGATTACGCTTACCGATCGCGCCGCCACTGAATTGAAAGACTTAATGACCAGCCAAAACAAAGGCAATGCCGCGTTAAGAGTCTGGGTTGCTGGTGGAGGTTGCTCGGGACTCTCTTACGGAATGGCGCTTGACGAAAATGATCCAGAGCCAGACGATAAGGTTTTCGAGACTGACGGCGTCAAGCTCATTGTTGATACTCTGAGCCTTGGCTACATGGAAGGCAGCTCAGTTGACTATGTTGACGACGTTCTCGGTGGGGGATTCAAGATTGAAAACCCTAACGCAACCTCTTCATGCGGTTGCGGATCTTCGTTTAAGACCGAAGGAAGCGAAGGTGGTGGTTGCGGCAGTAGTGGCGGATGTGGATCCGGCGGTTGCGGAAGCAAATAACCCGAAAGTTCAAAATAGAAAAGGGAAACCAGCAGTGGTTTCCCTTTTTTTTGCTTTAAAGCCCCATTCGGACTTGATGGAGAAAGAGTCTTGCCTCTTCGCTTGGACCGCCGAAATCAATTCTGCTCACTTCATTGAGATCAATGAACTGGATTCCATCCTCGATGCCTGACTTGTTAACTTCGAGCAATTCGATGTGGTCACGGGTGAAGTCCTTAATGAAGCCAAAGAACTCGACATCGGCAGTTACCGAGACCATCAGCCGATTTTCACATGAATATCGGACGAGATCGAGCATGTTCTCGAACGGGCCGACATCGGTAGAACTGTTCCGGTGCTCGGGCTGGCGCTTGCGCTCATGGAGAAGTCGGATACCCGCCAAATATTGCGTTCCAACCGCTAGTCGGACGATTGCTTCTATTTGGCCGACGAAGGAACCGTTAGGGCGCCCTTTGCTATCGATCAGGGCGAGAGAGTAGTGGTCTTCGCTGACCGATAAGACGACGCCTACTTCAAATTTATCGGTGTCTTCGCTGTCGTCGTAAACTTCGACAAGTTCTTGAGTACCAACGTACTTTTTGAGAACCTCACGGAAACGGTCAATTGCGGCGCTCATAGGATTAGTATATCAGGGGCTAAGTAGGCCAAGTATTCTTTTTGCGACCCCCATCCCTGCCTTGGCAGCTTCGCTGCTCTCCCTTTAGTAAGTCAACGATAATGGAACTAGAGACTTTGGCTGGCCACTAACTTACGAAAAGGGGAAGGGAAAACAAAAAAACGCCAAGAGAAAATCTCTTGGCGTTTTGGAGTTTTGGGGATTCTTGAATCTTACTTGGTTCGTCGTCGTCGAGCGGCGAGACCAAGAAGGCCAAGTCCGAGGACTGCGAAAGAAGCAGGCTCAGGAACGACGGTTACATTGTCGATACCAAATCCGTGATCGTTACCTGTGTCATTAAGATCAGAAACTCGAATAACTAATTCGTCGCCAACATCCCAAGTCTGACCAGCACCAAATAATTCGATGACTGAACGAGCCTTAAGAGCGTTTGCCGAAAGATTTCCGTCGAGCGCTGCAGCAGTTGATCCAGAAATTGGACCAAGCACTGAATTCGTAAGTGTTGGTGCAGTCAAGCCTGACCATGTAACATCAGTAACTGCAGTGGTTTGCATCCAGATGTTGCTCGAAGAGTAACCAGTTCCTGCGTTGAAGTCTGTTTGGGAATAAACAGCACCACCAACTTTAAACAATTGGTAGGTGATGAGTAAGCCTTGGAGGCTCGTGTTGCCACCATTTCTCCACTGCTCCAGATCGAATTGGAATGTCACAAGCCCGGTTGAAGTACCGGTATTGTTAATCATTCGAATGCCATTTGAAATAGTCCCAGGAGTTCCAGATGCCAAGGTTCCCAACGCGCGATCCGTAGCAGCTACACTGCCGTAGCTTTTGTATTGACCGGAAGTTCCTGTTCCAGCTTCAACCGCAAGTGTGTGAGATACAGCAGTACCAGCATTTACTTGCCCATAAACCCAACCTGGGAGTGTCGCACCGGCAACGTTGTAAGAACCGCCACCAATGGTCAAAGCGACATTAGTTGTATTTGACAGCGAATCGAAATCCTGGGTGTAACCAGTCGCAAAGTTGCCAATCGAAATCGTCTGGGCGAAAACGGAAGCAAAAGCACCCATTCCCAGACTAACTATAAGTAATTTTTTCATAATCCAAGCTCCAAGAAATCTAATCCAAACGAAACAGCCCTGTCTGTTTGATCAAAATTGCCCCACAAATTGCGGAGACCGTTCTAGTCTATAGCTTGAATACCCGTAATAGCAAGAAAACGGGCTGGTAAAAATACAAGTACGGTTGAGGTTTTTCGGTGAAAAACCTCAACCACTTTCTCAACTGTTGATCAAAGACTAAGCCTTTGATCTCTTGCGCCGAACAGCGAGACCAATCAATCCGAGACCTAAGATTGCGATTGAAGCAGGCTCGGGCACTGGATTTGTACCGCCCGGAGTTTGGTTTACAACATCAAGTCGGTTAGGATCCCCAGGATTTGCAAATCCACTTGTAGCATATCCTTCCCAATCGGCGTCACGTACGGTTCCATCCAAGTTGTTGCCTCTATACTGGCTGTAGAATGCAGTTTTATCGGCAGTTACTTCATCAAAGTTTGTGATGCCAGTTCCGGCTTTTACGTCGCCAAAAATTGCTCCGTCACCAGGCAGTCGTGAAAACGCATCAGGTGTAAATGTACCGATTGTCCCGGTAACATACTTTAGGGCACCATACGCAAAGTCTCCAGCAGCAGCGGTGTCAGTCCAACCTACGCTGTCAACGATGGATCCTCCAAAGTTGGCATCAAGAATTCCATTGTTATCCGCATCATAATCGGTACCAGCGACCGGAACAAAACCGGTTACAAGCATGAATGTATTTGAGCCATTTTCCAGAGACCCTCCGCCTGCTACTGATTGGGTGAAAACCGTTGTTCCTGCTTCAATTGCCGAAACATTTGTACCCCACCGCATCATTCCCAACCCATTTGTTCCTAGTGATGTGAGAGTAGTACCCAAGTCGATAACGATGTC
>JAYUOQ010000509.1:0-2612 GCA_043760685.1 Armatimonadota bacterium
CTGGGTAAACAATCAAAACTGTCCTTTCCACGGTCGCTCTCCGTGCCAATCAACCTCACAAAATCCAGTGAGCGACCCCTCGCCGACCTGTCGGCAAAAAAAAAGACCGAATTGCTCCAACCGCCTGGCTCGCAAAAACTCAAGCAAACGATCACGCCCTGGCAAATAATCCTGATCCCTGAGATAACATACACCTGAAATGAGTCAAGGTCCACTGTCCAATATCGCCAAGCTCGTCGATGCAACAACGCACCGGATTTCCAGCTACGACCGCACCGGCGGAAACGCAGACAACATCCAAATTCCTGCCGGCGGAACCGTCACACTCGCCGAGATGGACCACCCGGGAATCGTCACCCACATCTGGTGCACCTTCCACCACGACGACGACGACAGCCGACGAAACCTCATCCTTCGAATGTACTGGGACGACCAAGAGCACCCAAGCGTCGAAGCTCCAATTGGTGACTTCTTTGGTCAAGGCTGGGCTACTCGCTACGTCTATCAAACCCTCCCTCTCGCCGCCACTCCGGTCGAAGGACGTTCGCTGGTCAGCTACTTCCCTATGCCGTTCCACAAGAACGCTCGAATCACATTGCAAAACGATTCTGACGTCGAAGTGAAGCACTTTTACTACTATGTAGATTACGAAAAGCATGAGTCTTTACCGGCAGACACCGCCTGTTTTCATGCTTGGTACAACCAGGAAGTAACCACGCCGGAGGACGGCACCGGCAAAGAAAACGAATGGGAAGTCTTCGGCCCGTTTCAGAAGAATACGTCCGACAAGAACAACTACCTGTTCTGTGAGATGGATGGTCGAGGACACTTCGTCGGAGTCAATTACTACATCCAAAGCGACACCCCGATTTGGTACGGCGAAGGTGACGACATGTTCATGGTCGATGGCGAATCATGGCCCGGCTCAGCACACGGAACCGGAACCGAGGACTACTTCAACCAAAGCTGGTGCCCAGACGAAGTTTATATGCACCCCTATTTCGGAACCGCACGCGCTCCCGGCAAAGGAAACGACTCCGCACGGTTCGGCTGGCTAGGCAGAACCCACGTCTACCGATTCCACTTCGATGATCCAATCCGGTTCAAGAAGTCATTGCGAGCAAGTATCGAGCACGGACACGCCAACTGCCTTGCGCTTGATTTGTCGAGTGTTGCCTATTGGTACCAGACATTGCCGTCGAAGCCGTTCCCAACCCTGCCCGACCGAGCGGCGAGAAAGCCAAGACCTGAATTCAATTCAGTCGATATGCATAAGTTAAGGTGCAAAGCCAGGGGGACCGACTAACAGAGTGACAAGACGCAAACTTTCCCATTCCCTTAACATTCAAAAAGCTAAAATAGAAACAACATGAATTTTTCCCGACGATCGCTTTTGACCATGGGCGCAGCCGGCGTCGCCGCCACCGCAATCCCTCTCTCCGGAGTCTACGCCGCAGGTCAATGGCGGGGAAAGAGACCCAAAAACATCATTTTTTGTGTCGCCGACGGAATGGCACTACAAACCGTTTCCATGTGCGATGAATACCAAAAGCTGGTCATGGGTAAAGAGTCATCCTACTGGGCGGGACTGATGGATCGCCCCGACGTCTTCACGGGGCTCCAAGAAACCCGGTCTCTCAGCTCTGTCGTAACCGACTCGGCCGCCGCAGCATCCGCCTGGGGCAGTGGACGCCGAATTTGGAACGGGATGATCAACATGTTTCCCGATAGCACCTCGCTGAGAACTCTTTCGAGTCTAATGATCGAAGCTGGAGTGAAAGTCGGACTGGTGACTACCACCACCATGACCCACGCAACCCCGTCGGGATTCTCAATCAACATCATTGACCGAGACCTCGAGGCTCTGATAGCTGAACAACATCTAACGAGTGGCGTCAGCGTGCTCATGGGTGGTGGAGACAAGCATTTTAGTGCTACAAAGCGCAAAGATAAGAAGGACCTCTACGGCGATTTTGCCAAGAAGGGTTTTACCGTTGTCAAAGATCGAGACAGCGTCCTTAACCTAAAAGCCGATAAGATTCTTGGAATCTTCTCCGACAGCCATCTACCCTTTACCATTGATCGCGATAATGATAAGGAGCTCGCCAAAACCGTGCCAACCCTCGCTGAAATGGCTCATGTTGCCATCGAAAACCTGAAAGGTGCTAGCAACGGCTTCTTGCTTCAAATCGAAGGTGGAAAGGTTGACCATGCCGGTCACGCAAACGACCTCGCCGGTCACATTTTCGACCAAATGGCGTTTGAAGATGCTGTCAAAGTCGCCATCGATTTCGCCGAAAAAGACAAAAACACGCTCGTCATGATCACCGCCGATCATGCTACTGGCGGACCGTCACTCAATGGTGCCGGCAAAGAGTATTTCGATGCCACAAAAGGCATTTCAAGCCTTGCTGGCCACAAATCAACTTACCAAGCCATCTTCGATGCAATCGGTAAAACCGCAACCCCTACCACGGTTCAAGACGCAATCGAAGCTAAACTTTCGATCCAACTTAAGCCGGTCGAAGCGACAATCATCGCGGATGCGATCAACGGAAAGTCGATTTTCTCAGCCCTGGAACTGCAAGGCGGAAAGAACTCGGCCCTCGCCT
>JAYUOQ010000510.1:0-2607 GCA_043760685.1 Armatimonadota bacterium
GCGTAGCGCGCGACATCGAGCCAATGCCGACCCCATCGTTCGCCATAAGCAGGAGAAGCAAGCAGTCGATCTACCAATCGCTCAAACGAATTCGGTTTCTTATCGGCGAGAAAAGCGTCGATCTCTTGAGGCGTCGGCGGCAGTCCAGTCAGGTCTAGTGTGGCCCTTCTAATCAGCGTCCTGCGGTCAGCTGCCGGAGCCGGCTTAAGTCCTTTTGATTCTAATTTCGCCAAAATGAACGTATCAAGCGGATTTGTCGCCCATGATTTATTCTTTACCTTTGGTAGAGCGGGCGTCTTCGGCGGAACAAAAGCCCAAAAAGTCCCTTTTGGCTTGACGATCGGCTTAGCTGTTGGCCAAGGAGCGCCAGCTTTCGCCCAAGCGGTAAGAGCGGCCAATTCGTCGACTGGCAACTTACCAGTTGGCGGCATCTTTAGACCGCCCTTATAAGAAATTGCGTCAGCGATGATTGGCGCTATATTTGCCGGAACCGGCTTATCGAGTCGTAAACCGCCAAGTTGTTGCTTTGGACCGTGGCATGCAACACATTTTGCCTGAAGGGTTGGGCGAACTTTCGCCTCAAAAATGGCATCCGCTTCCTTGGTTGTTGGAACCTGCGTCGGTACGGCTTGCGCTCCGAGGAAGACTAAAACAAGGCTAGAGGCTAATATCCCTCGTTTCAAGATCGTTTTGATCAAGGCTGATTTACGGTTTGTAAATCTATTCTCATGTAAGTCAGTTGATCCTCGCGACATTGTGGGAATTATACAATCTTAATGGCCCTGAATTAGGCTCAAATGTTGGTAAACAGGTAAGAAAGTCTTGAGGCTGAGCAGACAAACCCAATTCGCTCCAATACAGAACAGTCATAATAAAGATTATCAGAACGTCTAGATCTAACGATTGAACGCTGTTGGGTCTTACTCTTTCAGGTGTTGGTGTCCCTAACAAGATTAATGGTCAACTGGAGATTGAAATCTCATTTGCTGCTTCCAGAGTCAGGCTACACCTGAACTTTGAAGATTGGGTTATGCAGCCGAATGATCGTTCGAGTGTAGTTTTAAATTGATCTTCTGTAAGTGCTGTTCAGCACTAGAAATCCACGATTGTGTGGAATCGAGACTCTTGGCGGTCTCCTTTTTCTTGTTCGCCATGAACTTATATGCAACGGCGGCAACACCAGCAGCAACTGCCGCGACCCATAGAGCGTTTTTCTTCATTGATTCTGTCTCCTCAGCCTTTAAAATAATCATTGGTATTTAAGAACGATTACTTACTTAATTCGTTCCATATTTCTATTACGTTTCACCACCGGTACACTCATATTAAATGTTTGACAATTTAACACGGCGACTTTCGGGGGTTTTCGCCAAGATGCGAGGCAAAGGTCGACTCAATGAGGACGACGTCAATGAAATGCTCCGAGAGGTTCGAGTAGCCTTACTCGAAGCCGATGTTAACTTTGCAGTTGCAAAGGAGTTCATCTCGAGAATTAAGGTCAAAGCAATTGGTGAAGAACTCTATTCTTCGCTAAACGCCGATCAGACCATCATTAAAATCGTTAAGGACGAGTTGGTCGAAATGCTTGGTGGCGAAGACACAAAGATGAATTGGGGATCCGCACCACCTACCGTTATTCTCATGTGTGGTCTCCAAGGCTCCGGAAAAACGACCACGACGGCAAAACTTGCCAAATGGTTCTTGGAGCAAGGCAAGAAGCCAATGCTCGCGGCCTGCGACATCCAGCGTCCGGCCGCAGTCAAACAACTAGAAGTCTTAGGTGAGCAGGTTGGAGTTCCGGTCTTCACCAAAATGGATGGCACCAAGCCCCCTCAGATCGCCCGTGAAGCCCTCGAACGATGCAAATACCTTCTCAATGATGTTCTCATCGTCGATACCGCAGGTCGCACCACGATTGATGATAGTCTCATGACTGAGCTTGAGGATATCTATAAGGCAGTTAATCCTCATGAGTCCTTTCTTGTCTTAGATGCAACTACCGGGCAAGAAGCGGTAAATGTTGCTGAAGCATTTCATGCTAGAGTCAAAGTAACCGGAGCTATTTTTACGAAATTAGACGGTGATACAAGAGGCGGCGCAATGCTCAGTGTTCGCCAGGCAACCGAAGTTCCAGTCCGATTTACCGGAGTTGGAGAGCAAGTTGATGCTTTAGAACTCTTTTATCCCGACAGAATTGCCCAAAGAATCCTCGGAATGGGCGATGTTCTTGGATTAATCGAAAAAGTCGAAAAAGCGTTTGACGCGGAAGATGCTGCTGGACTTGAAAAGAGTTTTGGCAATGGCTCAATGGACTTCAATATGATGCTCCAGAGCTTCAAAATGATGAAAAAAATGGGGAGCATGAAGAACATTGTAAAGCTCATTCCCGGGCTTAGCTCTTCCCTTCCCGAGGGTGCTTTGGACCAAGTTGATGACAAGCAAATTAACCGTACTGAAGCAATGATCCTCTCTATGACTTTCAAAGAGCGTACAAATCCAGATATAATAAACGGTTCGCGCAGAAAGCGAATCGCGACTGGCAGCGGTACATCGGTTGAAGAGGTCAATCACCTGATCAAGCAGATGTATGAAATGAGACGAGGCATG
>JAYUOQ010000511.1:0-2601 GCA_043760685.1 Armatimonadota bacterium
TAGGTGGCAGCGCGGCCCTGCTAGCCGTACCAGGTGAAGTCACGATCGGAGCTTTCTCCACATCATTGGCGGAGCGGAGTTCAGGTCAAAAGCACAACGCGCGTTTAGCGTTGTCCAGGTTGGTTGGAGCAAAAATCGAACCAGGTGAAGTCTTCTCATTCAACACTCACGTGGGCTCATTCTCTCGCGATATGGGCTATCGAAAAGCCCCGGTCAGCTATAACGGACAATTGATTGATGATTGGGGCGGAGGGGTTTGCCAGACTTCAACCACCCTATACAATGCCGCACTACTTGCTGGGATGCAAATTGTCGAACGGAATCGCCACCGCTTCCAACCCGCTTACGTTCCCCCTGGCCGAGACGCAGCCGTGGCTTTCACCAACATTGATCTTCGATTTCGCAACCCATTTCCATATCCCGTAAGAATTGAAGGCAGGGTTGAAGGGACACGACTTCTGGTGAGCCTGGTAGGACCACAAAAACCCAAATCTTCTGCCGAGGTCGTTTCTGTTGTCAAGGAACTTCAAACTCCTCAAACGTTCGAGTTTGGCGCCGAATCCGGTCGACGCCGAATTCGGAATACCGGCAAGAATGGATTCAACGTCTCCGTCTACCGAATAACCGGAAACCGAAGAGAGCAGATTTCGCATGACAACTATCCGGCGATGAATCGTGTGGTCGAAATTCGAGCGAAGTCCTGATCGCAAAATAAATGGATACAATGAATTCAGGCATGTTTTGGACTAGCAATCTCTCGGTGAAACGGAAATATTTTTGCCTTCTAGCGTCAGAAATCAGGATAACTGGTCATAGATATAGATTTATAGCTTATATGCGGATGGACTTAGTAATTCAAAGTAGGAACCCGGCAACCTCGAAGTTTCGTGGTCTTCTTACCTTCTGATTGCGGAGAAATTTGAGCCCCCAAAACTTGTGCTGCATTTTTTGAAGCATTCCCGGTTGTGGGATTAATTATTTACATTGATTCTTCTATAGTTTTAGCATCATCGGATTGGTGTGCCTGGTGTTCATGTGTATCGATGAAAAAGCCTTTCCGAGTGTGTGACGTTGGCAAAAATGCTTAATTTTCCAGAACTCGGAACTCTTCGGAATTTTAGCTTGTTGCCTTTAAAGCGAGAATATTACTATGGCTTTTGTTGCAAGCGTTACCCTCGGAAAATCACCACATAAGGAGTCGGCAGGTAGACTCGCCCGACCGGTGCTATTCGGAAAACGAGATACAAAAAGGGAATCTTTTGAGCGCCACGCAGAAAGGGCGTTCAGTTCGGTGTTCGGTACCGCTTTACGATTGACTCGCAGTCGTGAGGAAGCCGAAGACCTAACTCAAGAAGCCATTGTACGAGCTTACGAAGCGTTTGACCGATTTGACGGCTCCAACTTCAAAGCTTGGATTCTCCGCATTGTCACCAACCTCTACATCAACAAGTATCGATCCCGACAACGTGGGCCTCAATTGACCTCTCTTGAGGAAGATAACGTCATTGAGCCAATGTCTATGGAATCTGAGATTCCTGATCGACAATTATTTGATGGTCTTGTTGGCACAGAAGTTGAAAATGCGCTTAAAAAGCTACCAGATGAATTTAGGTTAGCTGTCGTTTTGAGCGACATCGAAGAAATGAGTTACCAAGAGATCGCAGAAGCGACAGAAGTACCAATCGGTACGGTAAGATCACGAATTGCTCGTGGTCGAGCGATGCTCCGGAGAAATCTGGAGAATTATGCCCTCAAAGAGGGATTTATTAAGGAAGGCTACGATCTATGATCGAAACAAGTATATTGCACGCATATGTTGACGGTGAACTACCAGACGTGGAACGTCAGGAAGTTGAATTACGCCTTGCAGAATGTAAGGACAGTCAAGCTGAAGTTGCGTCGATTAAAGGACTCAAGGCTGCTCTTGGTCGTTCGTCAAACATGCAATGTGACGATGTTTGGGCAAACTGTAAGAGCCGTCTAGATGCGATGGATCGTGTTGCAAAGTCAGGCAATTTTATAACCAAATACTCTTGGGGCTTTGTTACGGCTGTAGCTCTCATCGTTTTGATTGGTGGCGGCTATGCTCGACAAGCGCCAGTTTCAGTCGATGGTAGTTCACTAGCGGGAATATTCTCAAGCTCTAGACACACTGGTCCTGAAAAAGCGTCTCGGAACGCTCAGCTTGATCTGTTACTTCGATCTGCCGATCGAAATCTTTCTAGACCTAGTTATGTATCTCACACGAGTGGCTACATCAACGGGCTACCTGCCGAACGATATGACCTAAAGGACGCTGATGGGAATCTCTATTTAATTGTTCTTCCACAGACGAGCAGCTTCGAGGGAATGACTCCAAGCGCCGATGGGCAGTACTACTATGGTCAAATTGAAGCTTCGACCAATGCAGTCGGATGGCGGGCAAATGGATTTACACTGATCTTGGTCGGTTCGAGAGAGTACAGTTCGCTCGAAAATTGTGCGCGATTGCACTTTGTTAGACCCGAGTAATTTTCCTTACTTGATTCCTGGTGAGGTAAAATCTCTGTTCCACGCAGGGGTATAGCTCAGTTGGTAGAGCGTCGGTCTCCAAAACCGTAG
>JAYUOQ010000512.1:0-19084 GCA_043760685.1 Armatimonadota bacterium
CAATCAACATAAGTTTGGCTGGGGACGCAATCTCCGGACCGGTTTCGGTAACTCCCGATGCTAATGGCGAGATTATGATTTGTGATCTCAACAATGGAACCTTGATCCGCTTAATTCCTTAATGTTCTAAGTTCGGATAGAATCCCAGAATGGATTTAGGTTGGTGTGATGTTTGCCTTCGAGTTTCGAAGGTAGAGGCTTCGCGAAGGTTTTATAGTGACCTTGGTTTTTGGAAAGTAGAAGGTTCCGACGAAGAAGGTTGGGCGGTCATAACCAATGGAGATTTGAGACTTGGCTTGTTTGAACCACAATTCATGACCAGTGAGATATCCCTCAATTTCAGAGGTGGAATCGTTGCTTCCGTATGTGATGAACTTCGAGAAAAAGGACATTCTTTTCTGAAAGAGCCAAAATTTGTTGATGGAGGCGGATCGGCTTCTTTGGCTGATCCTGACGGTCACACAATTTTCATTGATTCGTCGCCAAACGAGACTATGAAAGTAGATCCAATTGACTAAATTCAGGGAGAGCTTTCTTCTGGATCGTACATGCAGCGTCCCTTATTCCGAACGACTTCCTCTTCTTTGATGAGAGTTCCATCTAGCGACATATATTTGCGACAAATTCGATTCTCTCTTGTCCAAACGTCACCTGACTTTTGAAATTGGTGATCCCGTTCTATCAACTCGACACGCCATCCTGGATCATCTTCAGCCTGAATTTGACCAATCAAATGGGTTTCGTTAACTTGAAGTGAAATCCTAACCGGAAAGTCATGAGGATTTCGGATCTTAAGGTCGGCGTAAGGAAAGAAAATCGTAGCACCACACCCAAAAGGCACACTTCGACCATGGTCTGGAAAGAGGTCAAGCCCGTGACGGTGCCTCTCAACGATTTCTAAACCTGATTTGATTGCGAGTAAGAATAGTAAGTTTGAAACGGAGCAGCAGCCCCCTCCGATTCCGGAAGCTTCGATCCCAGACCTTAGTTCTAACCCCTCTACAAAGCCCTTGCCACGAAGAGGAATACCCACTGAACGGTGATATGAAAAAGTGCCTCTGGGACCAATAACAATGCCATTCAGAAGACTTGCTGCGACTTTAATGTTCTTCTCTTTTCCTTGTTGAAGGGCTTCACTTTTAACGATTGGCGAGCGCCGTAACGGAGTCTGATGTTCTGCAATCACAAAAGGAAATGGATCGCCCTTAGACTTTGAACAAGATCGCCACTTCCAAGCACACGATGGCCATCGAACAATCCGAACAAATAAGACTTTTGCGGCTCTGATATTGGGCACCGTCCTTACTATACGATCAATAGGTTCGACCTTTCCAGTGAACTTGCCCTTTTCGTTTCCAATGCATAGAGCGGAGAATCGTTAAAGCACCGGCAGTTATGGTTAAAGGTGCGAACAGAAAAGTCCAAAGTGGAGCACCAACTGCTCTGTCAGTCACCAATTTCCCAACCAAGAGAACTGTGAGAAGGGGCAAAGCAAAACTTCCAGAAAGGAGCCAACCCCAGGCGATGAGCAGTAGCAACAGAACCAAACCAATGGAAGCAAAAGGATTCCCCATGATATCGCAGGAGTTCTTCGACATCCCATTGATCGCTTGTTTAACGTCCTTGTACATCTTCACACTCAAAATCTCAGTTAAGTTGATATTTTCAACTCGAATCCGTTGGCTCCCGAGTAGTCGACCGATTTTGACATCTTCCAGAATTTCTGATTTAACTTGCTCATAGGGTCTAACTTGCTGAAGGCACTCGGTTCGCCAAGCAGCAAATTGACCATTTGTAAATCGGTTGTGACCTTTGCCAGTAACGGAAACCAGGCCGAACGGATTGGTGGCTAACAATATCCAACTGACCCAAGTGAGGTAAGCAGGCTCAATCCCCTCGCCCGGCACCATTTTTGGGAAGCCCGAAACGACTTGAATATCAGGATCACAATTTTGAAGAAATGCCGAGAGTCGACCTACAAAGTTTTCGGTGGGAACGGTGTCGGCGTCGAGGAAGACCGTCCATTGCTCAGTTGTAACCAAAGAGAGTTGGTGACAAGCGTTGTTCTTGCCCGTCCACCCTTCAGGGAGCGAATGAGTGGGGCGAATGACACGACCTCCAAGACCCTGGGTGATATTAGAAGTTTCATCGGTTGATTCATCATCAAAAACCGTTACACGAACTCCAGTTTCAATGAGAGGACGGACGACTGTTGCAATGTTTTCCGCCTCATCCCGAGCCGGAATCATCACCTCAAAGCATGGATCAGCGACTCCGGCGGGCCGTTTCATGAGGATCCAGTTGCCTGTAGCAATGCAAAGCATGCCCACGTAGATAAATCCAAGGAAGATCACAAATGTCATGGTCTCTCGGTAAAGTGTTGTTTCGTGAAGAAAACTGATTCCGCTAACCAAGCTAACTCAATCTTGAAGAAATGCTTCGCTGGATTAGTGTTGTTCGCTTTTTGTGGAACAGTCCTTTCAACATGGATGAAAGTTGACGCTGGCTTTGTCGCTCCACTCGTGACCGTTCTCATTATTTTGTGTGGAGCATCTATAGCCGCAATTTCGATTGGAGACTGGAAACCAGTGATTGGCGTTCTCATCATTTGTGGTGGGGCAGAAGTCGTCGGATTATTCACTGGTTTTCCGTTCGGGCACTACGAGTATACGGATCGGTGGTGGCCAACGGTAGCACTCGGCGAATTCCACCGATTCCCTCTGTTGATTCCGTTCGCTTGGCTTTTGGTGCTTGGGGGAGCCTATCGCTTAGCAAGACTAAAATTTGATCCTTGGCATGCCGTGCCGGCAAGTGCTCTTATTGCAACCATTATTGATATTCCGATGGAACAGGCTATGACAAATTTGTTTGGTTACTGGAAATGGGTGGAAGTTGGTCCATTGTTTGGTGCACCAATTCTAAATTCTGTAGGTTGGTTTCTCGTTTCAATGATTGCGGGATCTGTTCTTGCTTGGAGGGACAAGTCAACAAGTGATCAGTTAAGCATTGATGTGCTTAGCCTCTTTTGCATGTTCGTTGCGTTTAGTGGATTTGTTCATGGTTTTAGCTGGGCATGGGTTATGTTGGCTGCTATTGCTCTAACAATTGGTGAACTACAGAGCCGATTGAACAAAGGTTGAACGCAATTCAATTCGATGGCACTGCGTAGTAAGTGTTTGATGTCCAAGGATGTGATCATTATCGGTGCTGGAGTCGGTGGACTCGGGGTTGCTTTGCGCCTCGCCCATCGCGGTCACCGCGTAACGATCCTTGAGAAAAACGACTCTGTTGGGGGACGAAACCGACGGGAACAGGTAGGAGATTGCCATTTCGATGGTGGACCAACGCTGCTCCTCATGCTCGACCCATTCCGTAAGCTTTTCCGAGATGTTGGCGAAGACTTTGACTCCCTCGTTCCTTGCACCCTTTGCGATCCAAGTTATCGAGTTTTCTTTGCCGATGGAACTCAGGTTGAAGGGACTACGAACCGAAGCAAAATGGTCGAAAGTATCCGCCGAATGAGCGGAGACAAAGACGCCGATGCCTATCCAGCGTTTATGGACGAACTGAAGTCGCTATACGACATGGTCATCCCTAATTTTGTCCGCAATGAATTTCGATCAGTTTTGGACTTTGCTAGTCCAAAACAGCTGGGAAGAGTCTTGAGCCATCACATGCTCACCAACCTAGCCAAGAGGCTCAAAACCAAGTTCGATGATCCTCGATTGCAAATGATGTTTAGTTTTCAAACTATGTATCTTGGACTCTCTCCTTACAATGCTCCGTGGCTCTATGCAACTTTAGCGTACATGGAGTATGGGGAAGGTGTATTCTATCCAAAAGGGGGACTGGGTTCAATATCCGATAAGATCGCTGAACTAGCAGTCGCGAGAGGAGCCACTATTCGGCTTAATGCAAACGTTTCCGCTATCAATGGATCAAGCGTCACCCTTGATTCTGGAGAAACGATTACGGCTGATATCGTTATTGCGAACCCCGATATGCCTTACGCTCAACGTGAGCTTGTCAAGAAGCCGACCAAGCGAAAGCTCCGGTACTCATGTTCGGCCCATCTTGTTTACATGGATTACGAAGGGAAGTTAGATGGCTTTGAACATCACAATGTCTTATTCGGAGCTGACTTTGCTGGCAACCTCAGGGCAATTTCTGACGAGCCATCAATGCCAAAAGATCCCGCGTTCTACCTTTGCAACTCAAGCAAAACCGATGCTTCGCTGGCTCCGGAAGGTCATAGCAATCTATTCCTTTTGATCCCAGTACCCAACCTTGAGTTTGAGCGGACTCCTGAAATGGTGGAAGAACTGGAGAACGAAGTATTTGATCGGCTCGAAAGGCTTAGTGGATTTGATCGAACCAAAATACGTGGAATCAAGCGGCGTGGCCCTGCAGAATGGGAGAAGGAACTGAATCTTGATCGTGGGGCTGCGTTTGGCATTGGTCATGACTTGTTTCAGAGTGCGTTTATGCGTCCGGGGCTGAAATGCAAAGACAATCCAAACCTCTATTTTGTTGGTGCGAGCACCCTGCCTGGAAACGGACTACCAATGGTCTTGATCTCGGCTGAACTCGTCGAGCAAAGATTGATTGCGGACGGTGCAATACCCGCATGAAGCAAGAAGAAGGAATCATCGGAAGGGCGGTTGGTGGGATGATCCGGAGAACGGTGAAGTCTCGATTACGCAATCTCTATTGGTCTCCACCTAAGGAGGCGTTAAGCCAGCCAGTGATTTTTTATGCAAACCATCACGGTTGGTTGGATGGATATTTGATGTTTGAAGCATTAACCAAGCTCGACATTCGTTTTTTGGATTGGATTGAAGAATTTGATTCGTTTCCTCTGTTTAGCAAGGTTGGAGGAATGCGATTTGCTAAGGGTGATCTCATTGGGCGGGCAAATACGGTCAGAACGACGATCAAAACAATGAGGGCGGAAAGTCGCTCGCTTATCTTGTTTCCAGAAGGAATACTCCACCGTCCCCCGAGCCTTTTGCCTTTCGGAAGATCTTTGGAAGTGGTCGCAAATAAAGTTCCGAACGCTAGCTTGGTTCCGGTAGCAATTTATTACGAACTTTCAATGCACGAGCGACCGGAAGCGTGGATGAGTTTTGGTATTCCTCACTCCTTCAAATCTCTCGGTGAATGCGAAGAGACGTTACAACACAATCTCAATGGCTTAGTTTTTGATATTGGTAAAGAAGTTAGCTTTGAGGTTCTATCAAAAGGAACACCGAGTGTTAATGAACGTATGAGTATGAAGAGGTTCCGGAAGCAATGAAAACGAATTACGCGACTGCATCCGATATTCAGCAGTGTCGAAGAATTCACAAGAGATTCGGCACCACGTACTATTACTCAACTCTTCGTTTTCCAAAATCGATCCAATGGAAGGTCCACGCAATCTATGCCTTCGTTCGTGTTCCCGATGAGTGGGTCGATAATCCAGGAGAGATGGATTGCACTCAACGCCTGAGCTTGTTGAAAGACTGGCGGGACCAACTCATTCGAGGAATTGACGGAAAGTGCCCGGAGCACTTTGCAATGCGTGCATTTTGTGACGCTGCAGCCGAGAGCCGAATTCCCCTCGACGAAGCATTTCTTTTCCTTGATGCCATGGAAATGGATGTCTCAAAGAACCGTTATCAAACCTACGATGAACTAGAGCGTTACATGCGAGGCAGCGCTAGTGCGATTGGAGTCATGATGTGTTACGCGATGTGCGCAAAAACCGATGACGACACCCTTGCCCACGCAAAAGCCCTTGGTGAAGCAATGCAATTGACCAACTTCTTACGCGATATTAGCGAAGATTTGGATCGAGGAAGAATCTACCTTCCGGCAGAGGATATGTGGAAATTTGGAGTAACCGAGTCTGACTTACAGTCAAAAGTCGTAACTCCGCAGTTTAAGAACCTCATGAAGTACGAGATTGAGCGAGCTCGGAAACTGTATTTAGATTCAGACTTTGGCATCTACAAGCTTCCGCCGAGAATGCGCAAAGCAGTTCTTCTCTCTCGCCTTCTTTATAGTCAAATTTTGGATAGGATTGAAGCTCAGGATTACGATGTTTTTCGTCAGAGAGCTCGGACAAATTCGCTTCACAAGGCCAAGTGCGCCATGCGTGTCATGTTAAAGGATGAAGCGATTCTGACCAAACTTGTCGCGGATAGTGGAGTCCGTGTATGAACCCAATCTTGATCCAAATTGTTGACGAGGACGGTCAAAAGGTCGGTGAGTTGGAGAAGATTGCCGCTCATGAAAACGGGGGGACTTGGCATCGCGCCATCTCGGTGTTCCTTTTTGATACAGAAGGTCGTCTACTTATCCAACAGCGCTCAGAAGCGAAGTATCACTTCGCTGGGCTTTGGGCGAACAGTTGCTGCAGTCATCCTATAACCGACGAAACGATTGAGCAAGCAGCTCATCGAGCGATGCTCCACGAGCTTGGCGTTTATTCAAATGTCAAAGAACTTGCCGTCGTGCGTTACGAAGCCACTGATGCGGTGACGGGGCATACCGAACGCGAGCACGACCACATTTTAATCGGTGTCCTCACCGAAAAACCAAACTTTAACCCAAGCGAAGTCCAAGCCATCCGATGGGTTAGCCTGAACGATCTTCGAATCGAGATTGAGCAGCAATCAGAGTCTTTTGCTCCCTGGTTGCCAATTATTCTCAAGCAAGTTTCGTTTTCTAGTTAGCAGCAAGGGCGCGATCGGCAGCGGCCTTGATTCGTCCTCGACGATCGGCAATCTTTTGCGCGATCTTGAACACGTCCGAGTTACCGGCCTTGTCCCAAGCTGCTAGGGCAGAGATGCTGTTGATCACTACCTGAATGGGTGCTTTGTCGTTGATGAGTGATCGAAGTTTCGCGGTTGTTGCGGCATCTGGCTCTAGCTTGCTGAGGGCGCTAACTGCGTTGGCACGGCGCTCAAAGTTTGGATGCTCCAGTTGCTTCATCCAGAAACTTCTTAACTGTGGTCTGGCTGAGTTGACTAGCCCGTTGATGTTGCGGAAAACGAGGGACTGTTTGTTGTCGGTGGCGACTGCATCGGCGACCATTTCAATCACTTCATCCGTAGATTTTTCCATCAAGCGTCGCATTGCCTCAGATCGGTCGGGAGCGTTCTTCCCGTACTTCATGATCAACGGCAATTCAGAGGCATCCCAGTTCAACTTAGGGATTTCGCGAAGGAAGACATGTTCGGGATCGAAGACAACGGCACCTGGCTTGTTTGTTGAGGCAAACTCAAATGTTTCGTTAGCTTTGGTCAAATGAATTGGCATCATTGTATGACTTCCGCTTGGACTGATCATGTCTACCGACGTCACTACATCGTAGATCGGAGTCCCATCGCTGGTGTCTTGGGTTTGCTTGACGGTTAGCTTTACTTTGCCGCCTTCGTGAACCCATGAATAGTCAATAACTGGGTGACCTGGCTTATCGAACCACTGTGCCCAGAACGGTTCAACGTTAATTCCACAGTATTCGGTGAATGCTCGTCGCAGTTGGGCGCTTTCGACTGGCGTGTGTCGCCACTTGGTCAAATAATAGTTAAGTCCACCAAAGAAGGCTTCGTCGCCAATCATCTTTCGAAGGGTGTGAAGGACTGCGCCACCCTTTGGATAGGTATGCGAGTCGAACATGACATCGCCATTCTCGTACATCTTTGTCGAGATCGGTCGTTTGTATTGTCGGGCTTCTTGGAAATAGCCGCGGAAGTTACCGTCAATCTCCCAGTCGTAGGCATCTTTGCCACGACTGTGCTCGAAATACATCGCTTGCATGTAGGTGGCAAAGCTTTCGTTGAGCCACGTGTCTCCCCAATCTTTACAGGTGACCAGGTCACCAAACCACTGATGTCCAAGCTCGTGTGAGTTCAGACTATCCATGTTGAAGTAGCCGTCTCTGGATTCGGTGAGGCTGCCTTCGCCAAGCGTCGTTGCCGAGACGTTTTCCATTCCGCCACCAAAGTCGTACATCGCATTTTGCGCGTACTTCGGCCACGGATACTTCACCCCAAGTGCCTTGGAATAGAAGCTAAGCATGTCCTTGGTGTTAGCAAAGGAGTTGTCGATCAAATAGCCTTCACCACGCGGCACAACATACCAGAGGTCGACCCCTTCCCAAGTGTCCTTTTTGATACCGAGGGGACCACCGACTAAGGTCAACAAATAGGTTGCATGCGGTTGGGTCATTTTCCAATGAAAAGTTTTCTTCTTTTTGTCCGCGCTTAACTTGGTTCCGATTAGGCTGCCATTTCCAATCATGTCCCAGTCGGATTGAACGGTGCAGTGAGTGTCGCTAGTTGCGAAGTCATTGGGATAGTCCCAGGTTGGGCACCATTCGGAGTTTGTTTCGGATTCGCCTTGAGTCCAAAAGCCAACTCGGGTGGCATTGGTTTTCGTCGGCTCAATCCAATGGAATCCGCCGCCGCCACCGCCGAATGGTCGGGCTTTTGAGTTTTTGGCGTTGTAGTCGATTGAGACTTTAAACTCTTTGCCGCGCACCGTTGGTTTGACGGCAATGAAAAGATTTCTTCCGTCTCGTCGATATTGTGCGGTAACGCCGTCCACCTTTACTGCCGTGATGTTGAGGGGCACGCCAGCCATGAGCATGACTTCTTTGAGACCACTTCGGAGTGGACTCAGCGTATTGACGGTTGTCCCTTTGAAGGTTCGATTTGGATAGTCGATATCCATATCAATGTCGACATTGATGAGGTCACAGGTGCGGTCCAATGCATAGTGCAAGAATGCCTTGGGTGGGGTGAACGATGCCTTTCCTTGGGCGTTTGCCATTGTAGTGAGGGCAATGCCAAGAACGAGAGTAGAAGAAATCTTAATCATTTTCGATTTCCAAAACGCTACCTGAAAAGGGCAAATGAGATTGATGTTTTGACATTGATAGGGGTGGTAGATTCTCGATTTTGTCTTTTTTGCATATTTGAGTCCTAGCATCACTCCGGCTCTTTTGCAGAACGGCCCCACATAGGGGTCATTACCCACTCGACGCACCTTTGGGTTTGGAATACGACTATTTGGCTGTATCGTAAATTGCCGAGGCTTAAGGAATCTGGCCCCTCGGGGTACGAAGATGGAAAGTTACACTAGCCACAATATGGAGCAGGTCTAGCTGGGAACCAATACCGACAATCCGCCCCTTATCAAGGTGAACTCGACCGGAGCAAAGCCAATTTCTTCTCCATCCGCCAGTACCGGCATCTTTCGATCGGACTCAATTTGGACGGTTTGTCCCCGCAGGACCTTAACCTGGGGATGATCCAGATGCATCCCTTTAAACACCTTGGGAAAGGTTCGCAGGAATTCGAATTTGGAGACTTTGCCCACCAAGACGATGTCAAACAGCCCGTCGCTGATGTCGGCATTTGGCGCAATTCGCATGCCTCCACCGTAGGTTTTGGCGTTAGCGACCGCGCAAAGCATGACGGTTTCGTGCTGCTCGACTCCGTCAATTGTGAGCTTGATAGGATAAGGCTTAAGCTTCATGAGGGTGCTGACTACCGCGACAATGTACGCAGATGTGCCTCGGAGCCGACGAAACTTGTGATTGATCTGGTACGCGACTTCGGCATCGAATCCGCACCCAGCGACATTGATGAAACAGCCGCCCGGACCTTTGCCCAAATCCACTTCGATGGGTTTGCCAAAGACGACTGTTCTGACGGCTAGGGCTAGGTCGGTGCCAACGCCTAATGTTCTGGCAAAGTCGTTGCCGGTGCCCAATGGCAACACACCAAAAGAGATATTGGCACCGATAACGGCATTGGCGACTTCACCCACCGTTCCGTCTCCACCGGCAGCGACAATTGTGGTTGCTCCCTCCTTGATTGCCTGAAGAGCAAGATACGCTCCACTTCCTTGGTCGGCTTGCCCAGTTCTGATGGACGAACCTGGAGCGGTAGTCTCCAGTATCTGATACTCAATGACATGTCCGTTCGCGGACGCCTCGGCAATCGCGGAGTCCATCAAGTCGCAAAGGTGCTTTTTGCTTGCCTTGGCTTTGCCTCTTGACGAGGTCGGGTTCATAATGATTGCGATTCGCCGCACTTCGTTCATTTACGAACCTTGGGTTAAGCCTTCATCAGTTTCTGAACAACATGACCATGTACGTCGGTCAGTCGGAAATCTCTGCCTTGCAGTGGAATCGTTAGTTTTCGATGATCTACGCCCATGAGCCACAAAATGGTTGCCTGGAGGTCGTGAACGTGAACCGCGCCCTCGGTGAAGTGCTCCTTGGTTGGCTGGAGCGGATTTCCGTTTGCGTCGGCGATGTTATAGCCATAATCGTCAGTACGACCATAAGTCGTTCCGGCGTTGCACCCGCCGCCCGCCAAGAAAACCGTGAAGCAACGGGGATGGTGGTCACGTCCGAAGTTATTTGGATCGTTGGAGCCTTGCGAGTAGCTGGTTCGACCAAATTCGCCACCCCAAACAATGAGAGTGTCTTCTAACATTCCGAGGCGCTTGAGGTCTTTGATGAGCGCAGTCGTCGGCTGGTCGGTGTCCTTACACTGGTTTCCGATGCCGCCCTTGATGTCGCCGTGTTGATCCCAGCCTTGGTGGTAAAGCTGGATGAATCGAACCCCTTTTTGGGCTAGACGACGTGCAAGCAGGCAATTGGCGGCAAAGGTTCCGGGCTTTCGCGAGTTTGGACCGTAGAGTTCGAATGTTTCGTTTGGCTCCTTGCTGATATCCATGACGTCGGGCACGCTGGTTTGCATTCGGTATGCCATTTCGTACTGCGCAACCCGGCTTTCGATTTCGGGATCAAGTTCCTTTTCGTATTGGTGACGATTGAGCTCACTCAGGCGATCGAGCATTGCTCGTCGACCCGATCCGCAAACACCATCGGGATTGGAAAGATATAGCACTGGCTCTTTACCTGCGCCAAATCGGACGCCTTGATAGCGCGAATCGAGGAACCCACTGCCCCATAGTCGAGCATACAGTGGTTGGTCGCCTTTGCCGACACTGGCAAGGACAACGAAGGATGGCAGATCTTGGTTCATTGAGCCAAGACCGTAAGATAGCCACGAACCGAATGATGGTCGTCCGGCGATTTGGCTCCCGGTTTGGAAGAAGGTTATTGCGGGGTCGTGATTGATGGCTTCGGTGAACATCGACTTGATGAAGCAAATTTCATCGGATACGGTGGCGAGGTGAGGAAGTGCTTCGCTCATCCAGGCTCCGCTTTGACCGTGTTGGGCAAATTTAAAAGGTGAACCGGCGAGCTGAATGACTCCTTGGTTTGCGCTCATAACGGTCAGACGTTGACCACGACGAACACTTTCGGGAAGTGGTTCACCGTGTAGCTTGTTGAGCATTGGCTTGTAGTCGAACAAATCTTGTTGCGCTGGACCACCAGCTTGGAAGAGGTAAATGATCCGCTTGGCTTTTGGTGGATGATGATATTTGCCGACGCTTACTTGACCGTTTGATTCGCCGAACGCCCACGTTGGAAGCAGGGAAGCCAGTGCCATCGAGCCGAGGCCCTTTGCGGTGTTACCGAAGAACTCGCGGCGGGTCAGGCCAAGGACTTGGTTGATTGGGTGGTCAGGATCGAAGGAGTTCATGATTTATCGTTTCCAAATGACAGAGTCTGAATTGATGACGGTTTGGACCGTCATGGTAAAGGCGGCAACATCGATTGGATTGAGGGTGCTGTCCGCTTTGGATTCACCAATTTTGGCAAGTTTCTTTGCTTCTTCTGGGGTCTTAGAGAATTGTTCGCGTTGTTCGGTCAGGACTTGCCCAAGTATTACAAGTTCTCTCGCATCGGGATCGCGGGATGCCAATTTTCGAAAAACAGTTTTGATTCGATCAGAATCAGAAGTGTTCTGCTTGAGGACGAGCTCGGCAAGCGCGCGGGCCGCCTCGACGAACTGAATGTCGTTTAGAAGCACTAGGGCTTGGAGTGGTGTGTTGGTTGATGGTCGGCGAATCGTACATGCTTCGCGTGAAGTCGCATCAAATGTCATCATGCTCGGTACTGGAGTGGTTCGTTTCCAGGTTGAGTAAATGCTCCTTCGATACAAGTCGGCTCCTTTACTTTGAACGAAGCCGGGGCTCATGGTGTTGAATTCTTGCCAGAGACCGGCGGGTTGGTAAGGGTTTACTGGTGGTCCACCTTGTTTGTCGTTTAAAAGACCAGATGCTTTTAGAACCGTGTCTCGAACCATTTCGGCAGGAAGACGAACACTTGGTCCGCGAGACAACAACCGATTGTCCGGGTCGAGTTTCATTGACTTTGCGGTTCTCATAGAATCTTGTCGATAGGTTGAGCTGAGGACGATGCTTTTGACTAAGCCTTTAACATTCCATCCTGAACTTACGAAGCGCCGGGCAAGAAAGTCGAGCAGTTCAGGATGAGTTGGGCGAGAACCCTGGACGCCAAAATTTTCACTCGTTTCGACGAGTCCGTTGCCAAAAAGCATTTGCCAAACTCGATTGACGGCGACCCGCGAGGTCAGGGGATGGTTTGGTTGAGTTGCCCATTTAGCTAACGCGAGGCGGTTGTTTGGTCCAGTTGTGACCATTGATGGAAGGGATTTGGGAACTCCTCGATCAACTCGATTTTTGTCGGTTTTGGGCGCATCATAGGCACCTCGTGCGAGGACATATGCCGGAACTGGTGGGTTTGCCTCTTCCATGACAGAGACTTCATAGATTCCATTCTCGAAATTCATCAAGTCTCCTTGAGCTTTTTGAACAGTGGTTTGGGCTGCTTTGACTGCTGGATCAAGGGCGGAAACATAATAGGCTTTTAGTTGTTCATTCGGTGACTTGAGTGCATCATTCAGTGAATGACCGTCGAAGAGTTGAGCGACTTCCAGATCGCTGATTGAGCGGTTTGCGAAGGCTAAATCGTCAAGTTTGCCGCCTTTGAATCCGAGGTCTCGGAAGCGTTGACCGAAGGCCCATGCTCCGCCGCTGCCGAGGTCACCGTAGGCATTGATGTTCTTCCAAAGATTGTCGACCAAGACGGTCGTAGGAGTTGGCTTTCCATTGACATAGAGTCTTAGACCAGCTGATTGGCCGCTGCCGTCCCACGACCAGGCGATGTGGGTCCATTGGTTAACGGGAATAGGGTTTACGCTCCGGATACCAACAGCGTTGCCCGGCCAATGGCGCATGACGCGGGCGGTTAGATATCCATTTTCGGAAATCAAGTCAAATCCGCAAAAGCCGACATCGGTTCCGCCCGAGCGATGCTGAATAACAATTGGCGCTTTGGTTACTCGAGGATCGTTGACCCAAAATGACCAGGTGAACGATTCATTGCGCTCTTTGCCGGGAAGTCCGTTAACTAAGATGGCGTTGTCGCCATCAAGTGCGGCTGCTAGACCTTGATGCCCAGGAACCAAGTTGACGGCTCCCATTTTGGATGCGCTAGCATCGCCTTTGACTTCGTTACCAAATTTTCCGTCAGCTAGGTTTTCAAACGAGAACTTACCGATCAGGCCAGGGATTTCGGCTTTGCTTGGCTTGGTCGATAGCCAAGTTGCGTAGGTTTGATTGGCCGCTTGTTTGGCCGAAGACACGTTGCTTTTCGCCGCGGTATCAGCTGACCTCAGCTTTTTTAGTTGCGTATCTTGCGCTGGAGTTGGAAGCAAAAGGGAAGGCGTCGGAACGATTTCTGAGCTTAACAACAATCCATATTCTTTGATGTTGTTGAAGTATGCGAAGAGTTGGTAGTAATCCTTCTGAGTGATCGGATCAAATTTGTGATCGTGGCATTTTGCGCATCCGACGGTTAGCCCGAGAACGGAAGTTCCGAATGTCTCGACCCGATCTGATGCGTACGTTGTTTTGTATTCTTCGGCGATTGATCCACCTTCGTTTGATTGGCGATGCAATCGATTAAAGGCAGTTGCGAGCCTTTGGTCTCTGGTTGCTTCGGTTATAAGATCGCCAGCAATTTGCTCGGTTAGGAACTGGTTGTAGGGAAGATTTCGATTGAAGGCATTGATGACCCAATCGCGATACGGCCAAGTTGGACTAAGAAGGTCGGATTGATACCCATAACTATCCGAATAACGAGCGGCGTCGAGCCAATCTACGGCTATCCGTTCTCCGTAATGGGGGCTCGCCAAGAGTCGGTCGACAACTCTTTCAAAGGATCCGGGCTTTTCGTCCATTTCAAAGCTCGAAATTTCAGTTTCTGTTGGCGGTAATCCGGTCAGGTCAAAAGTGACTCTACGAAGCCAACGAAGCCGAGATGCTGGTTGGCTGGGAGAAAGCCTTTCACGATTTAGGCGGGCAAGAACAAACTTGTCAAGGTCGTCTTTTGCCCAATCACCCGCAACTTTTGGTACGGCAACCGTTAAAGGAAGTGGCTCGAATGACCAGAGTTTGCTGTACTTGGCTCCTTCCTTTATCCAACGAGTGATGAGCGCGATTTCTGACTTCGTAAGTGATTTGGTGCTCGACTTAGGCGGCATCGGGCTGGTTGTGCTATTAATGCGATTGACTACAAGGCTATGATCGGGTCGATTGGGGACCATCGGAAACTTGCCGCTTCTGCTGGCGAAAGCTCCTTCGGGGGTATCGAGCCTGAGACCGGCCATCCTGGTTCCCGAATCTGGTCCATGACATAAGAAGCATTTATCGCTTAGGATCGGTAGAATGTCTCGCGAAAAGTTGACCGGCTCAACCTTTTTGAGGTTCTTTGCAGGTTTTTGTGGGAGGGACATTCCGACACCCATGAATGCTGTACATCCAACCAAGAGAATGAGATTTGTGGTGCCTCGATCTAGCCTTATCATGTCCAATTCCTATTTTACGATGGGAGTCAAAGTTAGTCGCTTTACATTCATGACTGCGTATTTCGGCATTTGATCAACCTTGATTCTTATGATATGTTTGCCGGGAGTTAGGCGAATTATGCCATTCAAACTCATGAATTCAAAGTCGTTCCAACTCTTCGTTTTTGTGACGGTGCCATTCACTCCGGTTGGTTTATCGTCCACGAGGATTCTAAATTTACTTCCCTCAACTCCCTCGGGGCATGCGAATTCCAGTTTGGCTTGATATTCTGTCGCGTCTCTTCCGGGGACATTAACTTTCCAAGTAATGGCATCATTTGGGTTGGTCCAGAATCCAATGTTTGCATTCTCGCCGCTTTCTTGGAGTTTGATTTCGTCACCATCGAGGGTAGCGCCTTCGGCGTTGAGGTTGAATAGACCTGATTGGCTTGGTCCGAGCAGCATTTCGGGCTCAACAACCGTTGGTGGTCCGTCTAGTGATAGGGAAATCGCGGTAGAAATTGCATCCAGCCTTGATGGGCGATCAATGACGTATGAGCCGTCGGCTTTTTTCTCAACCGATAGTTTTTCACCGGTTGAGATTACAACGGCGCTTTTTACTGAATTTTGAAGACCCTGGATCGAAATACCGATCGATGGCCAAGTAAAGACATTGAGAAATAAGGTGCTACCTTTTACCGTTGCTCGTCCATCAAATGCTAGTTTTCGATATGGGCTGGCGCTGGTAGCGTAGATGCTGGAACCATTGACCTTCATCCATTGGCCGACCTCCTTCAAGCGGTCAACTTCGGGAGCTGGAATAATTCCTTCGGAAGTTGGACCGACGTTGAGCAAATAGTTTCCGCCTTTTGAGGCGATATCGATTAGATTGCGAACAAGAGTGGTTGTGGATTTGAAGTTGTTGTCATAACTTTTGAATCCCCACGTGTCGTTCATGGTCATGCAGGTTTCCCAATCTCGACCTTTGAATCCGGTCGCGGGGATGAACTGCTCGGGGGTCTCGGTATCTCCTGGCACTCCTCCGCCTAGTCGGTTGTTGGAGATGAGTCCTGGCACCTTGGGGAATGATGCGGTTAATGCTCTGACTTCTTCGGCGTCGAACGGGCCGTTGATATCCCACCATAAAACCGCTGGTTTGTAATTGGTGAGCAATTCGTTGACTTGGGGAGCAGAGATTTCGCGAACGTACTTGTGGAAATCACCCTTCTGAGCGTCATCCCAGGCTGCTCCGGCGGTTCCTCCGCCAGCGTGGTGCCAGTCCAGATTTTGGGAGTAATAGACACCAAACTTGATTCCGGCTTTGCGGCAAGCGGCCGACATTTCGCCAATCGGATCTCGCTTGAATTCGCTTCGAGCGGTGATATTCCAGTCTGAAACTTTGGTTGGGTACATCGCAAAGCCGTCGTGGTGCTTTGCGGTCATGACGATGTACTTCATCCCGGCGGCTTTGGCGTAGCTGACCCATTCAGTTGCGTTGAATTTTTCGGGATTAAATTGTTTTCCGTATTCTTGATAACGGGCAACGGGGATATTGGCACTCCGCATGATCCATTCGCCAATGCCGCCAATTTGCTTTCCGTCGTAGGTTCCGGCTGGAACCGAGTAAACGCCCCAGTGGATGAACATTCCGAATCTGGCTTCGCGCCACCATTTCATGCGCGCATCGCGTTGCTCCTTTGTTTCATTTGCCCGAGGATCTACTGACTTGTTTTGTTGGGCATGAACGCCGACGGCCAGGAGCACGGTCAAAGCAAGGAGAGGGAATTTGAATTTCATTGGATATTTCTACTTTAACACAGCGCATCGCCGTCAAACCTCGATAGCCATAAAAAGGTGCTGTTTGAATTCAATTTGATTCGTAAACTTCGCCCAAATCGCTGTAGAATGGGATCAAATTCGCCATGATTGTTTCCACTATCGTTTGCAGTTTGAGCGGCTTCGCATCCGCCAACCCTTTGGTCGCCTATTCTTGCCGATATTACTATCCCGCGAGAAGCCCAAAGACCAGCGTGCATCAGGTTTACGTGTCGGACGTTTACGGTGGACATCGCCGCCAAATTACGTTCGACAAGAGCGAGAAGACTCAAGTTCAGTGGGTTGGCAAGCACAAGCTGGCATGGATCGAATCAGAAGGTCTATCGGAAAGAGAGACATGGTACGGCTACCATATGCCGACAAAAAGGGAAAGCGATATTCCATTGCCGGGAAAGTTAGTGCTCTATGATCTGCAGACCAATCGTCGAAAGCTTATTGCGAGGGGAAATTTCCGAGGCGGCTCTCTCAATTTTTTTGACACCACTTGCCCTCGGGGAGTCGCTGCCTATTTTCAGTACCTGGTTTCCGCAAAGGGGGACACATACCAAGATCGTAATATCAAGCGATTCGTGATCACCGCAAAGTCAATAAAGACCACTGGCAAGGTCACTCAGGTTGAATACGGTCGCCCTACCAATCCGTGGAGCGTTTTAAAATTGGACAAGGAACCGCAAGGTTCTAGCAAAGAATTCGTGTATCGCGACCGGGAGGGCCAAAGCACCGGAGGTGACTACATTACGCAGAACATCACCATGCACGGCAAAACAGTCTTTGTTCCGGTCGATGTTGATGAAGTATGGAAATCGAACGATAACTGGAAGGCCTGGTTTCAAATCGCAACTCGAGCGGGTTCGGCTGGATCAGATGAATGGATTTACGAGATCGACTGGAAGAAGGGAACATCCAAAGTCGTTGTAAACGAGGTTCTGGGCATCGACTTCGATCCTCATGCCCGATACTGGGCGGCAGGAAGCAACAATAAGAGTACAACCCAATTGGGCAAGCTCATGATTTGGTCGGGTGATCTCTGGTGCGGGGACCTAAGCACAGGCAAACAATGGCGCATCGCCGCTGGTCCAGTTCATGGTGACTGCGCGGCCATTCAGCCCTAGCCCCGGAACTTCACATCAAGGATCTGGTTCATCTTAACGCTGCGAACGGATTGTTTTCGTCCTCCCGGCCACACGATGTCCAGATTGACTTTGCCACGATAATCACCCAGTCCGAAATGGAGTTTCAGGTCGTTCTGGTTACCTTCGCCGGTGCCGGACTCAACCTGCCGACTCAGAGTCTTGTTGTGAAGCCGAATTCGAACCTGGGCACCGATCGCACTTCGATTTACGGTCTTTCCGTCGCCTTGTAGACGAACTTCTAACCAATGTTGCTTTGATGGTGACGAAGGAGAAAACAACTTTCCTCCCGAGCACAGTGACAACTGCCCCTTATTGAAGATATCCGCAGTTGCGGCTTGGTAAGTTGGCGGGAGGCCATTGACTCCCGATGCCAGTGTGACATCTGAGAATTTGAATCCAGTGTTGTTGTGCAAGAGGATGGGAAAGTTCGGCTTACTGAACGACGCTACACCGTAGACGGTTGTAAAGAAGAGATCAAGGTTCGTGTCGTTGTCAAAATCACCGGCGACTGGCGAAGCGTAAGACTCCTGGTAGAACACGCCACAGGTTCCTAAGTCATCAAATTTGTATCCACTTTTTGAACCGAGATTTCGGAGGAAACGTGACTTTGGTTGGTCTCCACGACTATCGACGTGGGCGAAGTTTCCGGCAAATAGGTCAAATTCGCCATCGTTGTCGAAGTCGCCCCAGGCTGCGCCAATAGAGTGTCCGCCGCCGAAGCCAGGTGATGTAGCCAAGGCATTGTTGGCGGTGGCAACATCTTTCAATTCTCCCTTGCCGATGTTGAGCCAAAGTTCATTTGGCTGCAATCGGTAATTCGAGGCGTAAACGTCCACGGCTCCGTCACGATTAAAGTCACAAGCAGTCACTCCACGGGTTCTGAAATCGCTATTTGTCCATTTCAGTTCAAAGGATTTCCCGCTTTTGTTCATGAGGATGAACGATGGGTAGGTGATTTGCTTTTCCCAATCCTCAAAGCCGCCAACGTATAGGTCAACGTAAGCGTCGTTGTCAAAATCTGCCCAACACGCCCCACGTGATGATGTTGGCGGCAAAGTTGGAAGGGAAGTCGCGACGAACTTTTTGCCTCCTTCGTTTCGGTACAGCTTTATTTGTGACCAAGAAAATAGGTCGGGAAAGCCATCGTTGTCGAAGTCAGCGGCGACAACGGCACCAACTCCTTCGGCAAGCTTCTCAAACGAAGTACCACCTGCATTCCGCCAAACTACTCCTCCGGTAATGAGGTCTGTCCATCCGTCCTGGTCAACATCGACAAAGCAGGCTTGATCATTTGCAAGGGAAAGCTTGAGGTCACCGGAAACATCTCGG
>JAYUOQ010000513.1:0-2597 GCA_043760685.1 Armatimonadota bacterium
ATCAACCATCGTTCCTTCACCGACATAAGCACCGATATTGACAAAGCTTGGCATCACGACTACGTTTGAACCTAAGAAGGCTCCTCGACGAACGGTCGCGGGTGGTACCACTCTGTATCCGCCAGCCTCAAAATGGCTGTACTTATGGTTTTCGAACTTGAGCGGAACTTTGTCGAAGAACCTCATGCATCCCGCTTCCGAAGTATCGCTTCCGGTGACCTTAAAGAACAACAGAATCGCTTTCTTCAGCCACTGATTGGTTATCCATTGACCATCAATCTTTTCGCAGACCCGAAGTTCCCCACTATCAAGCCCATCCAGGGCGACTTCAATTGCAAGACGAAGGTCGTCGGGGTAGTTTCCGAAATTAATATTCGCTCGGTCTTCCCAAGCGGCTTCAATGGTAGAGGCAAACGGTTGCACGGACTCTAGTTGTACCAGGATTGCCAGGGCAAAGGGCGAGGGCTAGGGCGAATAGCTACTGAACCGTTATCGCAACTGACCCCGAGTAAACCTGACCACCAAATTGAACGAAGCTTGCATTAACGGTGTACGTTCCCGGTGAGATCGGAGCCGTGTAAATCGCTCTCGCTGGATCATTGAAAACCGGAACCACGGTTCCATTTGAATTTCCGCCGACGACAGAGTAGTGGTAAGAAATCACATCTGCATTGGCGACGATGATAGAGATTTTCACGGTTCCGCCCGTAACCGCCGTTGCGGTTGCGGGCACTACGGCGAAAGCAGTTCCGGGCTCGCCCAGACCGCCGCAGGCTAGGAGAGCACTAAAAAGACCTATGAGGGCAACAGTCCTAACCAACCGACTGATATTCCTCATAGACCTATTTTAAGCCAAATCAAGCTCTTTTTTCGTTCCCAACCAAAAAGCTTTGAAGATTTACAAACCTTGGTTAATCCTTTTGAGTTCTTTCAGCAAGAAGTCGATCTTCATAAATGGATCGCCGCCCGTCCGCTTCCATCGCACTTTCCCTTGCTTATCAATCAAGATCGTTGAATGAAGTTCCATCTGCTCAAAGTCGTCATACGATGAAAACCGTCGAGCATTTTCGTGGTTCGTATCACTGAGGAACTTGATCTTGACCGGATTCAACTTTACTGACTCTTTGAGAGACTTCGGTGATGCGCTGCACACTCCAAGAACAACCGTATTCTCTTCCTCAAACTCCTTCATCTTGTTGTTGATGGAATTCAATTGACCGACGCAATGCACGCAAGCCTCGCCAAGGAAGAACACTAAAAGAACATTCTTACCCCGGTAGTCTTCTAGTCGAACTGGCTTGCCGTTGATGTTCAGAACGTCAAGCTTTGGGGCTGTAAATGGCACCCAATTGCCTGGTCCGAATGATTCCAAACTAGCTGGGTTGTACTTTTGCTCAACCGCCGGTGTCTCGGCGATTGGCTGGGTACGTAATCCCAACTTTTGCACCTCCTCCATCCAGCGCAGACCCGGGTCCGCATTTGCCCAAACATACATCAATCGGCCAGCATAGTAGGTGGCTTTCTCTCGATCTCCATTCGCGTAATAAGCCTGAGCTAGTCCAGAAAGCGAAAACCCATCGTTCGGTTCATTTTTCAAGGCTCGTTCGTAGTGACCAATAGCTGCTGTATTAAATCCTTTTGCCCGATAGTGATCACCCAATATCCTCGCTACAGGCCAAGCTTGAGTAGGTGGATCATTCGAATATCTTCCCCCCTTTCGGTTGGCTTCCTCTTGGACTTGAGCTCGAATAAAAAGGCGCTGAGCCTGTTCGGAGTTTCCTTCTGCAAGTAATAGAAACCCTTCTGCAACCTCAACTTCAATGCTTAGCTCACCTGGTTTTGCAGTTGGGTCCTTCGCTGCCATCTTTGCGTCCAGTTCCTTGAAAGCCTTGAGTCGAACTCGAGCTTCCACTAGCTTTCCCTTGCCAGTAAAGGCTAATGTCTCAGCAAATGCCCTCATCCCGACCATAAATTCATTTTTGTCATCCCATTTGACAAAGTTCGGGGCAAGAATTTGATCCCACTGCTCAAATTTGATCGAATTTCGAACAAGGGCAAATATGCCTTCCATTACGATCCTCCCATATGTCTCCAGACTGTTCAGTTCTGGATCTCGCGGGGCTGCCATCATATCTCGGGCTCCTTTTTCGGAAGCACCTGCCATTCCAAGTTGCTCTTGGATGTAGCACAGATAGTTGCGATTGTGGGGATAGTTCCAGGTCTCAAACGGCAAAGCAAGCCGATCATTCATGTACTTCAATTCAGTACGTGTTGCTGAATCCATCGATATCGCTGCTTCGTTCCACATTCCAATCTTGCTGTAAATGTGCCCTGGCATATGCAGCGCATGCCCAATTCCCGGTGCGGCCTTTCCATATAGCTCGCAAGCCTTGATCGCCTTGACTGATTCGCCATCATCCCAATTGTGAATGCTTGCATGCAATGCGCCAGGGTGCATCGGATTCTTTGCTAAGACTTCCTGGATTAACTTCTCGTTCTCCTCTTTCGGCGTTTTTCCGATGCCATACAAAGCTTGCAGAGCCTTTGCTTCGTTGTCATCGGGGTATTTTTTGGCAAAGATGAAGGAAATTGCCAAA
>JAYUOQ010000514.1:0-2595 GCA_043760685.1 Armatimonadota bacterium
ATTAGCAGCCCGACTGTCTGACTCACGGGACTTTATCGCAGAGAACTTTTCAACGGATGTTTCCTTGGAGGACGCCGCTGACATCGCATGCATCTCTTCCTTTCATTTTCATCGACTATTTGTGAATCGGTTTGGAATGACACCTCACGAGTTTAAGTCCCAGCAGCGGTTTGATAGAGCCAAGCTGGAGCTTCTCAACAGTGATCTACCGATATCGGAGATTGCCTTTCAACTTGGATACGAAAGTCCGGCCAGTTTCTCAACTCTATTTCGCCGCCGATTCGGAATGAATCCCACGGAATATAGATTGCAAGCCTCTCGATCATTTGCTCTTGGCCGAATCTGGGGACATAGATTCATTCCCCATTGTTTCGTGTTTCCGAACAATCCGCAAGATTGACAAAGCCAATCTTTCCGCTAAGCGGATAAGATTTGCAAATGGTTACTAAAATGTCCCATACGACGATTTTCGTCCGCGACCAAGATTCTGCCTTTGACTTCTACGTGAACAAACTCGGATTTGAGGTCCGAACCGATGCGAAGATGGAAAATGGGTTTCGTTGGCTCACAGTCGGTCCAGCTACTCAACCCGACTTGGAGATAGTTCTCATGCCGATTGAAAGCCCGATGTCAAATCCAGAAGCAGTCGATTTGTTTAGAAAGCTGCTTGACCTCGGCGCTCTTGGTGCAGGCGTATTCAATGTTGATGATTGTTTTGCAACCTATGAAGAATTGAAGGCAAAGGGCGTTCAATTCAAAGGAGAGCCGATTGATCAGTTCTACGGAATTGAAGCGATGATGGTTGATGACTCTGGCAACTGGTTTAGCATGACCCAGACCAAACCACACTAACCAAAATCACCGATCAAGGATTGAAAACAATCCTTGATCGGCGAACTTCTCAACCAATCTTCTTGATTGATTGAAGGTAGTCGTAAACGTCGGTCGCCTTGCCTCTCTGGGCGTGAAAGTGAAGGGTCATTCCGTGCGGACCGTAGCTATCAATGAGATTTGGTTGAAGGGTTAAGAAGGACTTCACAACTTCAAGTTGCCCCATCATCGCCGCACAGAATATGTCGATTCGAGCTCCTTTTTCGAGCAGGTAATTGACAATGTCTTTGTTTGCCATATGCGATGCACCGCCGAGCCCTGATTCCCAATCTCCACCACCCCAGTCCATATGTGCGGCGATAAGACGTGGCTCTTTGGCGAGCAACATTTTCACCTTATCGAGGTCCATGTGGGCGTAAATCACAAAGTCCTGAACCATGAGTCGGTTAAGTTGTTGCTTTTTCCATTTCGGAGAGAAACCCGGTGCTTCATAGTCTCGGGTGAATGAGGCCTCGACGGGACCCGGTGCTTGGGCTGGGACGGCTGCTTGACCAGTACCCTGCTTTGCGTACGAGATGACTGGTACCGCGGTAAGCGCGAGCCCTGCTGTTATATTACAAAATGATCGACGTGAGAGATTTTCTGACATGGTTGATTCCTAGTTGAATCATACACCAGACTCTTCAATGCTCATATCGAATGTAAGTTTTCACCCACTAAATGAGAAAACTATTTGAATTTCAGCATTTCTCAGAACTTGAATTCGTCCCTTTAGTTGTTGGAGTCAATGTGAAGCACCCGATCTTGTTCGCAACTTTTCTTTGCTTAGTTACTTGTGGTGGTGGAGCAACCGACTCGGGCGGGACAAATTCAGAAATTAATGGAGACCTCCAAGGGCATCGCATATTTCCGATTGATGATCCTTGGAACAAAGTAATTGACATGGAGCCAGTTGACCCAAACAGAGACAATCTCATTGCTTCAATTGGATTGAATACCGGTCTTCATCCTGACTTTGGAGCTGACCTGAGTGGTGAAACTTTCGGGATTCCCTACGTTTTGGTCAAGGGAACACAAGGTCGTGTCAACGTGACGTTTGATTACAGCGATGAAAGTGATCCTGGGCCTTACCCAATTCCAAAGGATGCACCAGTTGAGGGAGGATCTGGGTCCACCGGAGATCGTCATGTTCTGGTGGTGGATCGCGACAGCTGGATGCTTTATGAACTGTTTGATGCTCATAAACAGACGAATGGCAGCTGGCATGCGGGTAGCGGAGCGATATTTAACCTGACGACGGGAACGACAAGGCCAGCGGGATGGACTTCGGCGGACGCCGCCGGGCTCCCGATTTTGCCAGGATTGGTTCGTTATGATGAAGTCTCAAAGGGAGCCATCAACCACGCCCTTCGGTTCACCGTAGTCCATACTCGAAGAGGCTATATTGCTCCCGCGAGGCACTTTGCGAGTTCCTCGACCAACGTCAATTATCCGCCGATGGGAATGCGAGTCAGACTAAAAGCCAGTTTCGATGTGTCTGGGTTTCCTCCTTCAGCCCAAGTCATTTTGAAGGCCCTGAAGAAGTACGGGATGATGGTCGCAGATAACGGTAGCAACTGGTTCATATCTGGTGCTCCTGACGCAAGGTGGAACGACGACGAGCTCAATACTCTCAAGCAATTGAAAGGTTCCAATTTTGAGGTCGTTGAGATGGGTTCAATGACAACGAGTTAAGTTGGAATTCAAGCGGCTTTAGCTGAGTTC